>JBCBZF010000021.1:0-18322 GCA_039815525.1 Bacteroidota bacterium
ACGAAAGCTCATATTAAATCCTCCTGTGAAAGCTTGATGACCAATTATCCTACCAGATTCATCCAGTTTTAACATAGAATAAGCTCTTTCTCCCACATAAAATGCAGTGTCTTCTGATATGATACTATCTGCAATAAATGCAGCCATATACAAATCCTGACCCTGGGTGATAATCTCTGCCGAAGTTGGAACCACCGATAACGTTCGTTCAGGTGGGAAAAACCACTTGCTCCATTCTAAATCGAAGGCATTGTCTAATTGGCCAAGCAGATAACTCGGCTTTTGACTGACATTGTAACCAGAAAATAGATCTCCGATCTTGACCATTTCTGAAGAACAAACCGAAAGAAATGTTAGATTGCCGTTCTGATCAACTGCCATGTCCAACAGTTGATCAAGTCTGTCTCCCCCAAAAGAAATTGCATTTTTTACGTCCCCATCCTTTGGATCAATGCGCAATAGAAACATTTCATTTGGGCGCTCTGTATCAAGAGGTTCTCCCTGATCATTGAGGGTAAATTGCCCAAACTGGACCGAGCCAGAGAAGCTTCCGCCGATAATCAAGCTTGAATCACGATCAAACGCGAGAGAAACGCCTTCATCAACTCCCGGCCCACCGAATGCCTTCACCCAGATGACTTCCCCTGTACGGTTCTGCTTCATCACGAATGCATCGGTATGATCCCGCTGAGGGCTGGCTGCAATCCAGATCGAATCCTCGATTCGGAAAAAGCTTTCAAATCGACCAGTTGTGTATAGATTCCCGTGATTGTCGGCCAGAATATCAACTGCCTGATCATCTTCCGAACTTCCCGCTCCGATTGCCCATTGATAGCCTGGTGGGTTATTTTGCCCAGTGGAAATCAAGGGGAGAAATAGTATGGCAAATAATAGCCTGGTCATGGATTGTGTTTTGGGGTTGTCTGAAATGTATTGAGAAGGAACCCCGTTATCTTTCTACTAAACCTTCATTAAAGGTAAAGTTTTGGCACCGAAATATGAAATCTCTTACAGTTATTCATAAAGTGTGTTCGTCAACATTGCATTCAAATCAATGTGTTACATATCCCTTTTAACAAGAAACACGGTACACTCTTAATTAGCCTTCCCCGGCTAAAGGTTCATACTTTCTGCTTTTAAACTATGCTACATAATTTTCCTTATGTTGCATAGTTAGCCCACCTATGATACATTCGGGCAAACCAAACGGATCCTCCCATGCCTGAAAACCACCTTCCATCTGTGCAACATAAGATCTTTCATCCCACCTAGTCATCCGGCCAGTGAACTGGCCGGATTCATCAAATTCAAGTCAAAACGCCTACGGCATACACCCATCAACATCACCCCCACCCATCAATCTCAGATTCATTGAATCGCTTGGCTTTGGTCCGAAAATCAAAGGAAACCAGTGCCAGAATCAAGGCTGTAATACCAGGAACAATCACAATTGGCAGAATTGCCTGGCGGTCGGATAGAAACAAAGCCCCCATGACAATGCCGACGACCAAAAGCAGAGAGATCAGGAGCAGTACATTCGAGCGACGAACTGCCTTTTTCTCAGATGCCCGCCGATTGCCGTGGACCACAGCGGTCTGTCCGTGGATGTAAATGGGCTGGCGTTTCCCCTCATCATCCAGGTAATAAGTGGTCAACACCGGCATCAGCAATTGGGTCCAGTTTTGATGCTGAAATTCAGGGGACCAGCGAAATTCTCTGATCTGAACGCCCTCTGTCGCGGCAAGACAGTTTTCGCGGGCAATCTGGTCCAATCGATACTTTGCCTCTTCCCAGGCATCCCCAACTGAATGATCTGGCAAGACGGCGTAGGCATTGTCCAGACAACTCGCTTCATAAGGACGGCTTCCTTCGGTGGCAAAGTCTCCCAGATGGCCCAACATCCGATTGTAATCCGTCAGGGCTGGCGTAGGCGTATTGTCAAAGCTCTTTTCCACTTTGCCGCCCCGCCACTCCCAGGCGATTCGTTTCTCACGCAATTCGGTCGTATGCCAGCCAGCGACGCCATAGGCTTCTTTGTGACTTTTGACTTCGTAATGATGGCCCACTTCAGCCTGCCACATTGCGTCAACTTTGGCATCCACCCACCACATCGGTACATATAATTTCTCGAGTCGCTGGAGTTGGTTATCGTAGTTCAGGTCTGTCGGGGCAAACGGCACATCGGCAAAGAAGCGCTCCATCCCCGCGCGAATGTTGCTGGCATCTACCCGATGAGACAGCCAGGCTTCGGGTGGAAAAACCTCCACCGGATGGTCTTCGATGGCGTCCATGGCCGTAACGGCTGGCGCATGACACCAGGGACATTGTTCGGGCAGCGTCCGGGGAGAAAGAAACACCCGCTGACAATTGCTGCATCCCCCCAATTGCATCGGGGCGCCCCAATCCTGTATCCAGTTGTGTTGTTTGCTCATCCTTGGAGTGCTTGTGCCGTTTTGTGAAATGAAAAAGCCGCGATCCCTCCTGCGACCAGACCGACCAGGCCAATGATAGAGGCCATTTCGCCTTCTGCTCCCCCCATTAAAGTAAAAAGCATGATCAAGAGGCCGGGCACAAAAGCGAGCAGGCTGTACAGATTCAGTTTCTTGCGATCGACCGGACGATATCCGGCGATATCACCCGTCTGTCCATTGACCATGATCTGATAATCTTTGCCATCGTAATGATAGCTACTGAGGATATAAGGCAGCAAAATGTATTTCCAGGTTTCATCCGACAATTTCATCTCCATGCTAAAATTCCGGATTTTATTTTTGCCAGGAGCCTTTTTACAGGCAATTTTCATTGTCTCCCGAATACGTCCCCGACCAATCTGCCATGCATCCTCTAATTTCACTTCGTAGGCCTGCGCCGGTATTCCAGCTAAAAAATCAGCTCCATAGGGGACCAATCCCTCAAGGGAAAAGTCTGATAGCTTACGTAACATCTGTTTGTCCAGATGGTCTGAACCAGAGACCAGTACATTCTGAAAAGGAAATGATTTGGTCCCACGTTTCCACTTCCACTGGGTATGTGAACTGACATTACCCTCTCCATCCGTACTGGTATAGGTATATCCCACCTCTGCCTTCCAAACAGCATGTGCATCAGCATCAAATACCCAATATGGCACATACACCATACGGAAAGCCTCTTCCCGGATGGCTTCCTTTGCATCTTTGGGAACCAGCCAGTGATTGCTCATCCATGCGCGAGCGGGTGCAGCGCAGGATGAAGGCTCCACACAAAACGGAATCAGTGCCTGCGGACTGAGGGCATCGTCCCGTCTTTTCTGCTCAATGACGTGGGTGGAATGACAAAAGGGACAGACATGAGACAGTTGCTGTGGCGGCAGGGTGACATGCGCGCCGCAGGTCTGACAATCCAGATCAATGTTGCCCGGTGCCCAGCTTTCAGCCGCTTCTTCTAAAGTATCCAGTTTGAATTCATGCTTTTGGTGCACCGCAGGAGCACTGACAAACGTCCGCAAGCTGGGAGTAGCAGATGTGGTAGGAGGCGGACTCAGATGACTGCAATACGTACAGCACAGCATGCCATCTTCGGTTGAATAGGCCTGCGTCCCACCACAGTTTGGGCAGTTGAAACTGACGATCTGACGATGTTCTGCTTCTTGTTTTCGCTGTTTGAAAACGGTGATACCGTCAATGTTGGAGGGGAGTGCTTCGTATTGGTCAGCGGGGAATTGTGTTGACATGTCTGAAAGATGGATATTTCTCCTGAATGTTGGAAATACCAGCGCATGAAAACGAAAGATGATCGACGCAAAGCGGTACAGAAATTCCAATTTTATGCCTACATTAGACATACATGGAAACGCTTATCTTCATCCTCGCAGTCATCGGGTTTTTCTCCCTTCTTTATTTTGGGTGCCGGAAAGACTATCGGCGCGATCCCCAGACGTTCAGACGTAAGCTTCTCGGCATTCCCCTGACACTTTTCTTTTATCTCCTTGGGGCGATTGGTCTGGTCCAATACACCATAGAATGGATAGAACAGGCAGAATCCGGGCATTGACGGATCGGGGTAGCGTATGAATGGAATAGGTGCCATTTTCAGCATTTTATCAGCAACAGCACAACATGCACCCATACCACAGATTCTTTCACCACATCTTCTGGGGGCTTCTCCTGGTCCACATCGATTATACCTATACAGAAACCACCTATGGCTACGGCTTTACCATCGACTATTTCCCAGACATCATCGGTGGCGCGCTGATTTTCAGGGCCATCCAACAAATCGGCCGTATCCACATCAGGCCAGATCTTTTGACACGAAGATGAATGTTGTATTGGTGGCAACTTTTTTCCTGCTGCTTCACTCCGTGAGCGATTTCAGGATCGGTCCGCCATCCGTAGGGCTGCAATTTGTGGATCAGGGTTGGATCGGCTCTATTTTATCGCGGTCATTCTTTTCTTATCGGGGATGCAGAACATTTGTCGGGAAAAGCAACTCACTGAAGCAGCAGCAAAATGGCGGCTTTGCCGCTGGATCTATATAGGATTGACTGTATTGTCATTTAGTGTGATCGGCATACTTATGGCATTCGATGATACCCTTGGCATTGACTGGCCCTCCCTTGTGCATCATCATATCGATACCTTCATGCTCGGTGCTTTCCTCCCAGGGGCGGCAATCCTATTTTTCTATTATAATGCAGTCAATGCCATGCGAGACGAATCGCTCCGGAAAGAACCTCTGGCCGCTTCAGTATTGACCTAATGTCGTTGGACAGGGTCAGGTGTGCCTTCTATTTCTGCCATCTTCTTCAGCTTATTTTTGCGGAGGCGCTTTTTCATCAGGTCCAAAAAGCGCGGGAAGAGATAGCCACGTTTGTGTAAATGCTCGCCACCGTATTCGTAGATAAAGGCGCGTCCCTTAATCCCGTGTCCGTCGAGCAGACGATTGTAAAAATTGAAGAGGCTACAGACCAGAATCGCATGATAGACGGCTTCCTCTGTCCAATTGGCAGCCAGGACTGCGTCCACGTCTGCCTGCATCACCTGGCTTGGACTAAGGGTGAGTTTTTTGAGATACTGAAAAACTGGCTTCAATCTTTCTGGAACCGGACTGCTATCAATATCCTCCAATAAAGCATCTATCAATTTTGCTTCTACCCCAAAATTCCGAGCGACGGCGCTGTGAATGCCATGGCAATACTGGCAGGCGTTGAGGCCGGATACATAGGCCGCCATCAATTCACGCTCTGCTTCTGAGAAAGGTGATTTACCACGCATGACTGCCTGCGTCAGTTTGTCGGTATGCCCTAGTCGTTTACGGTCAGCGAAAAGAAGATCAGTGATGTCGGCATGTTCGTCCAGGTGTTTGAAGAATGGCATGGTGAATTGGGTAGATGTTTGTGTTTTTCATGAGTGTCCTGAAAAAACAAAAGGTAAGCGCCGAAAACGGATCTAAGAGTGCTTTCTATACATGAGATCTTCCCCGGTCGTCTCATTCTTTCCTGAATCCTTTTGCCTTTGGTTTTAGCTGTTGGCTGTCATATTTCGTTTGCCCCTCCCCCATCATCTCGTAAAAGCGAAAATAATTGCCATAGGTGTATTGATCATTCAATTCACGAATGGCCTTCCCCATTTCCAGAAGCTTTTTCCGGGCCGCATCCTGATCACCAATGAGCAACATATAATCATTGGCAGAAAGAACGCTTCCCTCTTGAGATGTCAACTGAATCTTAACGGTAAACTGAGATTTTATGTCGTCAGACAATGTAAACTGAAAGGGGAGAATGGAACGGGCACTGAGAGGGTCTACTTTTTCTACGGCAAATGTCTGAGCAAAGACTTCCTTTTCTGCTTCATCTTTGATCTGCATATCAATGCGTAAATCCTGATACGATTCATCAAAATCATTGATTACCCACAGTTCACCTGAGAAGTTCTCGCCCGGCTTCCATCGACGCCGGTCAACTTGCATGCTGATCAGTAGCGGCTGATAGGATTTTTTGACATATTCATAGGAGATTTTGGGTTGCTGATAATTGTCCACAATGCCCCATTTCATATCCGGCCAGTAAGTAATGAAATGGCAGAGAGCAATGCCACTGAGTTGCGGCTTATCTCTTCTCAGCTTTTCGACGGCCAACTGGAAAATGATGCCTTGTGCATGTTGGGTCGCCTCGACAAATTCTTCCAGAGAAGTGTTTTTTTCCTCCCCAAAGGCATCAAAATTCTGTGCTTTCAAGCGGCCGAAATCTGCCCAGTGGTGGCCCCAACTCAAGCCCGGAGGCCAGAGTTCGTCTTCAGGAATGAATTTTCGCAGGCTCTCCACCGATGGAACGGAAGTAATCGCCAATTCCGGTACAATCGGATAGTTCAGCGTTCCAATCCAGTCCTCCATCAAACCGGTAAAGCCCATCCCATAAAAGTATCGCAGCGCATGTACTGCTTCTTTTGATTTAAACCCTGCTTCCCGGGCGGCTTCATCGGTCATGGGTGAGTCGGGTACATAGGGCAATTTGCAGTGGCTTTGCAGGCTGTCTCCCAATTCCTCCAAAAAACGCCGGGTAAAATGTGGATCACCTGAACGTAAAAACATTTCTTCCCCCCCTTCTATCATGATGAGACTGGGGTGATTGCGACGCACTTTCAGGACGGCGATTGCCTCGGCAATGACGGTCTGTTTAAACGCTTCATCTTGGGGGATGTTGCCGGTTCCGAGTGGGATGACATCCTGCCAGACGGTGAGTCCAGCTTCATCACATAAGTCATAAAATTCCGGAATCTCTGGCGGATGCCAACCAAAAATGCGGATGTTGTTCAGGTTGGCAGCTTTGGCCAATCGGATCAATTCTTTGTATTCCTCAATAGACGTACGCCCAACAAAAATGTCCGGCGGGCCACCCCAGCAGGCGGAGCGTATAAAATGAACTTTCCCATTGATCAGGGTCGTCCGCGGAAAACTCACTTCATCTCGGGTAAAACCAGGATTCCAGGCCATGCTTACTTCCCGGATGCCAAAACTACTTTCCTGAAAGTCCTGATTGATATCGTCTTCTTTGAGGCTCACTTTGGCCTGATATATATTTGGTTTGCCAAGATCCCAGGGCCACCATAACTGTGGATCATGTAGTGTGAAAGTTTGTACAACTTTTGATCTACCGGGTGGAGCATGGTGTTTGAGGTCAAGTATCAAAGGCTCCGAGGTGAAATTTTTCCCTTCAATTGAACTGATCACTTGTATTTCTTTCTGCTGATTCGTGGTATTTTCAATTTCCACTTCCAGTTTTACCTTTGCTGAACCGTCTTCTGCCAATTGAGAGTGAGCATAAAGATCCAGAATTCTTGACTTACCGGTAGACACAATTTTAATCGGTCGCCAAATCCCGAATGGAATCAGATCCCGCCAGTAATCACCAAACCAAGGCGTTTTTCGACCAGCTACCATGGCATTGACTTTGGGCGGGGGATCAAGTTTGACCATCAATAAATTGGCACTTTTCAACCAATGCTTTGAAGAGCGGATCTGTTCGGTAATGTCAAAAGAGAAAGGCGAAAAGGCCCCTTCATGCTTACCGAGATAATGCCCATTCAGCCATACTTCACAGGCATAGTCTACGCCTTCAAAATCCAGGCGTACAACTTGATCCGACAAATCCTGTGTGACATTAAACTGATAGGCGTACCACCACTCATAATGCTGAATCCATTGCGCTTTTACACTGTTCCGGCCAAAATAAGGATCATCAATCAAGCCGACCTTCCAACTGTCTGTATACACATCACCCGGCACCTCCGCCGCATTCCAGACCAGGGTTTCGATGTCTTCTGGCGGCAGTTTATGCAGTCCGGCTTTTTCCCCTTCTCCGGGCAGCATAAACTTCATCTTCCATTTTGCCCCACTTAGATCACGCACCAGTTGACTGTTGTCAAGATGAGAACTGATCGTACCTGGCTGGGCTTTAAACGCCAAAAATGTGCCTAAGAAGAGGAGGGTACATAAGAATTTCTTCGGCATGTCTACTTCCGTTGTTGAGCAGAATATTTTCCATTCAAGGTGAGAATTGAATGATAGGCATTATGGATCGGATCAAGGGATGAAAACGGGTCTTTTCATAGAATAGATGGGTTTTTCTTTGGATAGAGTCAGATTTTCAGATGGCACATAAAGCCAATCGCATTGAACGAGGGAACGTCCAATGCGATTGTACATACACTCACGAATGAGTGGGCATTCTGGTGCAGACTCTTAATGCTTGACCACCAATTTCATCAAAGCATTTTGCTCACCGCTGATCTTCACAAAATAAACGCCATCGGCAAGCTTACTGGTATTGACCTGATAGCTGGGGGCCTGCGTATTGATTTGTCTGACCACTCTGCCATCGAGAGCGAGGATTGAAATCTCACTGGAAGGGTTATTCCCCAATAAGACGGTCAACTGGTCTGCAACCGGATTGGGGTAAAGCGAAAGCCTTCCATCAATCGTGGCGGGCAAAAACGGCATATTGCCGCCACCGGGACCAGGTCGGCCGCCACCACCAGACGAGCTGACACTGACACTCTTTATTTTGGCGCCGCCAGTGCCGCATTTGTTCACGCCCATAAACTGAACCAGGCCATTGTTGGGGCCGGCAATTGAATTGAGGAAACGGGAGGTTCCGGCATTGTAAAGAATGCCCCACTTAGGTGGATCTACCGTAACGCTTGCATGGGTGATATAAGGATAAGGCAGGTACCATTTGTAGGAGGTTGCACCCTGCAAACTCTGTCCAGTGTAATTGACCAATGCGCCATGTAATACAGAGGAAGGACCAGAAATATTCGCAGTCGGTGTGGCCGGCTTTCCGACCCAGATGTCTCTTCTCACTTGCTCTCCGCCTACATTGGCAGTAACAAATCCAGCAGCACGAATCCAACTGGATGTGGCCCGAACCGTAATGGCGGTATTACTACTGCTCACAATCTCTAAATTGGAAGACACCGTCCAGGTAACATTTGCATTGGTGTAATTGGTCAGATTGAAGGTCGTATTGGGACTGCGACAAGCACAGACATCTCCGCTTAGGTCTCCTGCTATCAGATTGCCGATACCAACTGCATACCAGGCGTTGTTCGTCGTAATGGCTTCGATGGAATTCACACCAAAAAGGTCTTCAGCCGCTCTGACAGTATGGTTTCTGGCCGCTGCATAAGTCGTATTGGAAGTAAAGTAAACCGTTTGTGCACGGTACACGATTCTCGCTGCATCATTGGTACCAATGCCATTGAAGCTAAACTGATCTCCATTGTCATTGATCTCATCCGTGGCAGCACTGCCATCTGACAAGAGATAAAACCAGTGGTTCATGACACCACTGTTCGTATGTACACCGCCATTATCATTGGTCCCAAACTCCCAGTTGTTACCCAGATAAGTGTCAGGATCGCCAAATGCATTGGGATTGCTCATCGAGCGCAGTGTAATCACATCCTCGGCCATCAGCCAGTGGTTCTTTTCAGGAGCAGCTCTTAATTCTACCATCGCGCCCCAGATATCACTCAGGGATTCATCAATGGCGCCAGATTCATTTTGATACACCAAATCGGAGGTAAATTCATCCAAACCATGTCCGATTTCGTGGGCGATTACATCGATGGAGACAAGCGGATTCCAGTTGGTACCAGCGCCATAGGTCATTCTGTTCCCATCCCAGAAAGCATTGTCGCTATTGGTGAAACCAGAATTTGCAGCAGGGAGATTGGTATTCGCATAATTCAAGAGTCTGAAGCCATTTCCATCAATGCTGTTGCGGTTGTGAACCTGATCAAAATAATCATAGGTTTCCATGGCGCCCCAATGCGCATCCAGCAATGCTCTTTCGGCCGCATTGTGCTCTCCCGCCGTCCAGTTGTTATTGTTATCGGTCAGGTCGGTGGCATTACCATAGTTTCCACCATTGTTCATGTTAAAGGTTCTGATACCATTTCCTCTGGTTACGTCCCACAGGCGGAAAGTGCCATTGTTGGCTTGCGTTTCGATGTTTCGCTGCCCACTGTATCGGGTCGTGGCCGGGCCGAGCACATGCTTGATGGTGGCATCACTTAACACCACCTTACCGGTGTTTGCATCGACATAGTAATTCTTGCGGGACAGTGGTTCCTGCGCATAAATGTCAAATTTATACGCCAATACCGGCTTGGGATCGGTGAACATATCTTTTTCGACAATGACCAATTCTCCTTTAGGGTAAAATGTCGCGCTGGCATTGTCCTGCTCTTTTTGCAAGAAGGTCTCATTGGCGGGATCTTCCCACATATACTTCTTCGCACCAATGTGTGTCAAGGCAAATTGCAGGGCTTCACGCTCTGATAATTGAGGTTTGGTTTCCAACTCCTCAATCTGAACATAATTGGCAGCAACAGCCGTGAGTATGCCATTTTTTGAAACCACGTTTGTTTGTCCGAATTCCACCGGAACCCCTTTGTAAAACTGTTTGAGTTTCCGCACGGTAAAATTCAGCTCATCGGTCTTAGGTGCTTTTGCAAGACTGAAAGTCATGTTTTCAGGTGCCTGGAATTCGGCTTTCAGAAAGAGATCAAGCGTCGCATCATCAGCATCAATCTTGGTTTCATTCAGGTGAATGCTTTTGGGGATACCATTTTTCTTCCGGAGCAAGACCTCGCTTTCTTTTACTTGTGCACTCAGTTGAAGGGTGAACGCACAAAACATCAATAAAGTTAAAGCTAGTTTCGTTTTCATAAATCGCTGGAATTTAAATTGCGTAAATGTTTATGTGTGTATGAATCGTAAATCTATTAATGGAGAGGGGCAACAGGAAGTTGGCTGTGTCTGTCTTACAGCACAGTTTTTAGCTAAAACATGTAGATGAATGATTTTACCTACCGATCATTCCGATTCCCCTTTGCGAGTGAGTATGTCTTTTTTATCTGCGTCAATGATATGAAAGATATTATGCACAATATGACCCATCATATCTAAAAAACCAAATACGAAATATTATTATTACATAATTTCTCGGAACGGTACAGACAGGTCTTAACAGGATGTCTAGTTGCAGGAAATTTTTATTTCTCCACACTGCGAATCAACCCACTCACATCCAGATCATATTCATCCAGAAAACGAAAAACAATCACATCGCTGGGAAGAAAATGATCTGAGAAGAGTGGCTGGACAGCATTTCCAAGACTGATAACGTATATGGAATTGATGTACCAACCTCAACAGTCTGCCATCAGATCTTTTCCACACATTATTTATTTGCGGGCCTTCAGTTGGAAGACATTCCCTTCGGGATCTTCGCCATCACATACCCAATGGTCATAGTTTTCCCAATCCATGATTTCCTTCAGCTTTACGTTTTGAGCGATGAGTTCTTTTCGTAAAGCAAAAATATCGTGCTCAAGTTGAAAGACCAGTTTGGTATTACGGCGCAGTCGGTAATCGGTCTGGCTATCAATGATATATGCCTGCCCGATTTTGTGCAGGCCAATCTTTGTCGTACCGGCGCCTAGCAATAGCCACTCTCCTTCAATCTTTTCCACAATGTCAAGCCCGAGAATTCCGACATAAAAATCTTCCATGCGGGCCATGTCTTCTACAAAGATGATGATTGAGTCCAGACGAAGATCCATCATATTTTTCAGTTATGGGGAAAGGAAGGAAGGCTTCTGTGTGGTCTTGCGCAAGCATCATTCCATCATCGCCGGCACAATGAATTCATTCATGATTTCATCCGTAAAATTATGGGCATTGCGCCGATTATAGTTCAAGGTCGTGATAACCACACAGACATTCAACTCGGGCAGAGCGACCATTTTATGTCCGCCATTTCCAGACATATAAAAGGCCTGTATCTTTTTTTCCTGGCCAAATGCCTTAAGCCAGAACAGATAACCATATTCCACGCCTTCACGAACCTGGGCCTTCGGTGTGGTCGCTTTTTCAAGCCAATTGGAAGGGATTATTTCTTTCCCATTCCATTTTCCCTGATTGAGGCAGAGTTGGATCAGCTTTAAAAAATCTCTGCTCCTGTATTCGCTGCCCCCGGCGGTGTTCAGGGTACCTTCCGGATTGTAGTGCAAAGTATAATCTTTGATTCCAAGTGGTTGGAAAAGATGCTGCTTGGCGAATTCGTCTAGTTTCATCCCAACTGCTGACTGAACGATTTCAGCCATCAGTGCCGCACCAGCGGTGCAATAACTAAAGGCCCGGCCGTAAGGTTGGTCGGCTGGCTTGGGACCAAATGGATAGGATCGAATGGGTAAATCCAGATAAAAACTACTCCAATCTTCGATTGGATACATCCTTTCTTCATTCCCTCTGGAAAAATAATTATCATCATCACATTCCAGGCAAGAACTCATGGTCAAAAGGTCTTCAAGGATGATATTTTCTTTGCGTTGATCTGGATTCTGAACGGGCAGCTTGTGTTGCAGATAAGAAAAGATCTTGTCTTTCTCTGACTCGATGTGACCCTGTTTGATCGCAATTCCAGTCAACAGTGTGGCCATGCTTTTGGTCACCGAGCGAGTGTTGTGCCTGGTGTCCTCATTTGCTTTCTGATAGTATTTTTCAAAAAGCAGCTTGCCGTCTTTGGCGATCAGTACGCTGGTGATGCGCTCGTACTTTCCGGTTTTGATGGTGCTGTCTAGTTTTTGAAGAAGAGGAACTGGACTCGCGGGAAGGCTGGAAACGTCCAGTTGTGCAACAATCGAATGATTGACCAAATAGGAGAGACAGAAAAGAAGGCTGATTTTTCGCATAATTCGTGGGGTTGAGCAACGTACAATTGTTGCTGAGATGCAAATTAATGGCCTTCCTTATTGGAAAATAGAACGGAATTAACATCGCCATTGTTTACAGAAATGTATCCTAAATGGCCTTCCTATTACAAAAACTGCTTTCGAAAATCACGCGGTGTCTGATGCAGGTAATATTTAAAGGTTCGGGTAAAATGACTTTGATCTGAGAAGCCACATATAGCTGCGATTTCAGTCAGAGAATACTGCTGATTCATGACATATGGCAAAGCTTGTTTGATCTTTAGCTGACGAAGATATGCGCCCAGCGAACTGGCAAAGTATTTTGGGAAAGCTCTGGAGATGTGAACCGGATGGACCCCTAACTTTTGGGACAGACTTGCCAGTGACACATCTCCTGGTTCTTCGTATAACAATTGTCTCAGGTTATGTACCCAATCTGGTTCTTTATCCTTCTTTCGCTCGACTCTCTGCATGTTCTCGCATAGCTGCAGTAGCAGTACCTCAATAGAAGCTTCTGACCACATATCCTGACAGCAACATTCAGCGTATAATTTCCCCAACAATGCATAGTTTGCAGGATGCCTGATCAATTTACTCCCTTCCCAAAGTTGGGTGTTCAGTCCTCTTTGGGCGAACCACTTATGGGAAAACTCTATGTGAAAACCGCGGGCATGTGCACTTTCTTTGGTATTGTAATGTGCTTCCTGCCAGTTATAGAACATCAGGCTGCCCGCACCGCAATGGGTTTTCGTTCCTCTATTGATGTCAAACAGATTTCCCTGGATCACATACATGAAATAGGGATTTTCATGGAAATGCCAATCGGTTCGGGCCGTTACATAGTCGTATTCAGACAGGATCACGCCCGTGAGATCAATCGCTGATTTTTGGGTCCCATAGTATTCACCGGTGGTCAGAATCTTCATAATGGCAATTTGGCGCGGCCATCTTCAGCAACTCCATCCGACTACTCTTTTTCCTCCGCAATCGACAGCGCAATCAAATAACGGTAATAATCCGTTCTGGGCGGCGCATCTATCCCGAGCTGATGACGCAGGGCGACCAACTGCCCCCGATGATAAGTCGAATGATTGAAAACATGGGTAAGCAGACTCGCTCTGCTATAGGTTTCGACAAACGGAGATCTTTTCAGAGAAATAACCGTTTCCATGTCCTCAGAACTCTGCCCATCAATCCATGCAAGCAGCTTCTGATCGATCTGTGTCAGTTCCCCAAATATCTTGTCGGTTGCCATCTCTTTTTCATATTCCACTTCCGTTTCCATCAAAATCGAACAATAATACTTTTCAGCCTCCATGATGTGATGCATCAGTTTGTTGATGCTGGGGAAACTGGCGGTCACCGGCTGAACATATAAGGCAGAATCCTGTTTTCGCAGCCATTCAGTTAGTTGCTGATTGGCCCACAGATTGTAGCCGGCTTTTTCTCTGATCGTGTCCAATGTTGTCATCGCTTCATTGTCATAACTCACTTGCTATTTGCAAGTGTATTAGAGAAGCCGACACATCACATTGACTGATTCATTCACAAACCAAAAGGAACATGGATTTTAGAAGTAAAAAGGTATTGATCACCGGCGGTTCTATTGGCATTGGCCTGGAACTGGCGAAGCAGTTTATTGCTGAGGGTTCGCGGGTGTTGATTTGTGCAAGAAACCTTCCCGCTCTGCAAAAGGCCAAAACCGCCAACCCTTCTCTGGAGATCGTACAATGTGATGTAACCGACCTTCATCAGGTAAGAGCTTTGTTTGCAGAAGCAAAAAAACGATTGGGAGGAATCGACATTCTGATCAACAACGCAGCCGTTTTTAGACGTTTTAATCTATTGAATGCTTATCCGGTCGAGAAACAGTTGGAAGAAATCGACATCAACCTCAAAGGTCCGGTCCAGGTGACCAGTATCTTTCTGGAAGAATTGCTGCAAAGTGATGCGCCTGTTATCGTCAATCTCACCTCCGGTTTGGGCTATGTACCGATGACGGCTGCACCAATCTATTCAGCCACCAAAGCAGCCATCAACTCCTGGACCCAATCACTGCGGCATCAGCTGCGGGAGACCAATACCAAAGTGGTTTTGCTCAGTCCGCCAGTCGTGGCAACCCGCATGAATGAAAATAATCCGGGGGTAGAAGGGATGAAGATGATTAGCCCACAACGCTTTGCAGAACTGTCGGTGGAAGGTCTGAAGAAGGGTAAAAATGAAATTCTGGTCAGTCCGATCAACAGCTTGAAAATCATCAGCCGTATCGCGCCGGGTATGGCATTTCGGGTAATGAACAAGCAGTAATCTGTACATGAAATTGCAGCCCCGTCAGGAATTATTTTTCTGGCAGGGCTGATATCATTTTCCATTAGGGATTACCTTGACCATTTTACATCTTATTTTGTGGCTTAACCCGCCATCAATCATTTTTTTCCTACTTTCACTTTCGGGAATCAATACTTGATGAGAAAAATTGAAAAAAGGTCAGATTGCCCGATTAGCTATTCACTGGATTTATTTGGTGATAAGTGGACGATCCTGATTCTGAGGGATCTCGCGCTTGCAGATAAGCATTTCTTCAAAGATTTTCTCGAAGCCGGGGAAGGGATTGCCACCAATGTACTGACCGACAGATTGAAAATGCTGGCGGATTTTGGCCTGATCAAAAGTGAGAAGTATCCGGAGAATAAAACCATGAAATACTATTCCCTCACCAAAAAGGGAGCTGAGCTTATTCCACTCCTCATCGAACTTTGGGTGTGGGGATCGAGAAATGACCCAAACTCTGATGTCAGTCAGGAAGAAGTACAAAAGCGGATGTCACAAAAAAGTGAAATCATTGAGGCATTACAGCAACGGGCAGTCGGCTCGGAATGATGAGATATCATTGCCAAACCCACCACCCGCTAACTGCTATTTTGTTATTCATTTGTCCCCTCCCCTAACCCAGCTTCACACTGGTCATGGACAAAGATCCTCCCAAAGGCTGGTCATTGAAGAGTTGAATCGCATCCTTTTCATCTTTCAGGCCAAGACTGTACAATAATGGCAGATAGTGCTCAGGAGTCGGGATTGCCAGATCAAAGGCTTTCCCCTGTTTGCGAAAGTCTATCAGACTTTTGTGATCATCATTGACAATCCATTGGTTCATTTTGGTTCGGGCTTCAATGGCCCAGTCATATGCAAATGGCTCATTCACCTTATCCCAGGCGACCTGGCGTAAGTTGTGAACCAAGTTGCCACTGCCAATGATCAGAACGCCTTTATCACGTAGCTTTTTCAACTGTCGTGCAAGGGCATAATGCTGTTGCGGCGGCAATCTTCTGTCCAAGCTCAACTGAATTACCGGGACATCTGCCAAAGGAAACAGATGTTTGACCACCGTCCAGGCACCATGATCCAGCCCCCACTGATCATCCAGATGAACCGTTTCTTTTGGCTCAACCATCTCTGCAAGCTCCTTTGCCAGCTGTGGGTGGCCCGGTGCCGGATATTGTACCTCATACAGTTGCCGGGGAAAGCCGCCGAAATCATGAATCGTACGTGGATGAGACATCGCCGTCACGAAGGTGCCACGGGTCTCCCAGTGAGCAGATACAACGATGATCGCATTGGGCTTCTCCAATTGCTCGCCTTGCTTGCGGAAGCCCTTGACAAATTCGTTTTCCTCGATCCCATTCATGGGTGAGCCGTGTCCCAGAAACAGGACTGGCATACGCGCAGTATGGCCTAAGTTGTCAGAAATGTTTTTTAATTCAGTAAAGGATGACATCATTGGAACAGATAAAGCGCCCAGTCCCGCCAATTTGAGAAATTTTTCCCGCTTGATCTTAGCCATACACCTGTTTGATAAAGGCATTTGCCGAAGTCGGTGTTCGGCCAAGCAGCTTCTCTAGAGAATTGTCTACAATGTCCAACTCTCCCTTTGCCTGAGCAACAGAGAAGGCAGCAAATAAGCCAATGTACTCAGCCGGAACGCCCATTTGGGCTAAATCTGCTTTAAATGTCTCTACATCAGGAGACACATAGGAAACTGACTTTCCACTAACTGCAGAAATAGAGTCAGCAATGTCCTGGTAGGAAACCGTTTCGCTATTGGTAAGCGGATAGACCTTGTTTTCATGTCCCTCTGTTGTCAATACACTGGCAGCAGCTTCTGCCAATTCATCCCGGGTTACCAGAGCCGCTTTACCGCTTTCAGCGGGTTGCGTGATCACTCCGTTTTCCAGGACGCCTTCTCCAGCGAAAGTGGTGATCATTTCCATGTATAAAGCATTCTGGAGAATGGTGTAGGAAATCCCGCTCTCTTTGATCCAGTTTTCCGTTTTGGCATGACTATCCTGTAAAAAAGAAATAACTGATTGTTCGACCGCCCGGTTTCGGATAAAAGAAGTATAGACGATGTGTTTCACCTTCGCTTCCATAGCCGCTTCTACCACATGTTTATGCTGTTCGTTTCTGTTTGCAACATCACTGCTGGAAATAAACAAGAGTTTGTCAACTCCCTGAAAGGCTCTCACCAGCGAACCAGCATCCATATAATCAGCAATCCGTAGAGAGATGTCTTTTGCTTTCAAATCCTCTCCTTTGGCTTCAGTTCTCACCATGGCTGTGATTTCAGAAGCGGGTACACCTTTTTCGAGTAAATACTGAATGGCGCTTTTGCCAAACCCACCGCTTGCACCTGTGATCAAAATCATCTGTTTCTGTTTGTTAAAGTGATTGATATGTAAAGTAAAATGTCTACATTTACTATACAAAGTATATCAACTTCTATTTAAGAATCACTATACTTTTGTATACCAACTTTTCGAAACCTTTGGAGATGAGCGATCATACTTTGATGAGTGAAGTCAAAAAATGTCCCCGACAATTTGTCCTGGCCATTAATGATACCCTGAACGTACTCAGTGGAAAGTGGAAGCTGCCGATCATTGCCTCTTTGTTGTATGGAAAAAATCGCTTTAAGGACATTCAGGCAAACATTGAAAAAATCACCCCTCGCATGCTGTCCAAGGAACTGAAGGAATTGGAGCTGAACGGCGTGGTCAGGCGGAATGTGTATAACAGCCGGCCCATACGGATCGAATATGAATTAACCGATTCGGGCAAGCAGATTCTCTCCGTATTGGACTCGATGGTCGAATGGGGCCTGACCCATCGAGGGAAGGTGATTGCGCCAAATATGTCTTCTCATCCGAAAGATGTTCAACAATTCATCAAAGAGGAGAGAAATCTCTAGTGATTTGTCAAACCTAAATATTCGGGTTGATCTCGTAGGGGCGTTTTAGTGAAATGCAGAACGTTTTTCACCAATAAAAAAGAACACCACTAACCCGAACATTGAGACTTGGCAGACCACTAGTGCCTTCGTCTCCACTTTTTAAAACCCACCACGTCTTTCCGAACCGCTCTACGCCATTTTTTGCCATACTTCTCATCCAGGTGGGCAAAAACAACTTGCTCCGTCTACTCCTCCCTTCTTCTGCTTCCGCCCCTTCAAAGTACTCTTCGACTACTCTCGCGGAGAGTAGTCTCTCGTCGTCTTCCCTTCCTAATATGTGAAGGGGATATTGATC
>JBCBZF010000057.1:0-12792 GCA_039815525.1 Bacteroidota bacterium
CACCTTCAATAAAGGTGTAGGTACGATCGGTTTCATAAAGAATGCTTTCCCCATTGGCAAAAATCACCTGACCATCAATGACCTCCACCTGAAAAAAGAGTTGGTTCTGGCTATTTCGTGCGAAAGAAGTAATACGCAGATCACCATCTAATTGGGTTCCCTGCACGCTGAAATTGTCGAAGCCAATGGTAAAGGTGCTGCCAGTCTGGTAAAACTGTCCATTGTATTGAATGGTCATGATACCAGTACGAAATTTGCCATCGATACCGACGCAGCCACTCCCCCAATCGAGGGTAATGATTTTGGCAATGGTGTCAGCGGTAATGGTCGCACAGATGGTTTGGGTTTTGTTGACATCCGCTTCATCCAGGGCGCGTTCGACCAGCGGGACAATTTCATCGAAGCCGCCGAGCGCCATCGAGATAGCTGAGGCTGAGGCTTCGTCTGGTTCGTCCCGTGGCTGTTCAGGCTCACAAGCAAACATGATGACACTCAAAAGGGGCAGGAGCAGGAGGAGTTTAAAAGACGTTCTGTTCATGACTATGTTTGTTAATTTTTCTCTATGACAGATCGATTTTGCCCCTCCCCTATTTTTTGAGAAAAAAAATTACCCCACTTAAAGAAGCGGGGTAAGCAATTCATAGGTCATGTTTTTTTTTCAGACTTTGACCGCCTCGTCCACAATGGGATATTCTTTGCCCATTCCGGCAATTTGCTGACGGTACATCTGGCCCTTGAGATCCCGGTACTCAATCACAAACTGATAGGTCTTATAGATGACCTGCTCTCCTTTGATGGAAATATTGAGGTTGCTGCCGGGAGACATGATTGACTTCCCATCTGAACGTCCATTGAGTGGTTCAAACGTAATTTGCAGCTCGTTATTGGGGCCTGGTTTGATTTTTTCGAAGACCAGATCTCCTCCTTTATTGGTGAGGGTTAAAGACAAAACATTGGGCGCAACCAGGATCAGACGATCTGGCTTGAGAAAAGGCGCTTTGCTATTTGCCGCTTCTGTCAAGGGTTTTCCATTCACAGGTTTATTGCTCAGCTTATCCAGGCGGCTGGGAGGTTTTTGGGTCTTATCCTTTTCCGCTTTGACCTGCTCAATGATGCTTTTGGATTTCACCGATGGCTGGGTCTGGGGCCTGGATACTGGCTTGTCCGTTTTTTTATCAACGGCTTTGGGGTGACTGGATGGCAATGTGGTTTTGGGTGGCTTGACCTTTGTATCAATTTTTTGTCGCACCGGCTTTTCCACTGGTGGGGCGACCTCAGCAGGCTGATTGACCATCGGCCAGATTTTCCAGGCCAGCACGCCAAGGGCGCCTAACCCGATTATGATCATCAGAATATCCAGAATGAAAGCGAAATCCATGTGTTTGGGATGAGAGGGAGAACAATCCGTGGGCACGTGCGGTCCCAACCAGATAAAGCTGTGTGTATGTTAACAAAATTTTACGGGCTTTATACAAATATAGACGAAAAGCGTGATCATTGGTCTCTGAATGGCGCAAAACCCCTCCAGAATGGCTTTTTACCCATCATTTGATTTCTCTCATAAGGATCAATAAAAATCTCTTGGTTCCCAATGAGCTGCCCTTTCTTGTCTGCCCAGGTAGTCAAGCATAGGATCCATGCTTTCTGGTTGGCCGCTGGTGAAAAATTGGTGACTGGCAAATTGATCAGAAGGTGCCAGGGCGTCCATCTTCGAAAGCCGTCGATAAATATGGCGTACCACAGCTGGTGAGGGGTCAATGATCGTGGCCCGGTCCCCAACAATCTCCTCCATTTCTGTTTGTAAAAAAGGATAATGCGTACACCCCAGAACAATCTGATCAGCATCCGCACGCAGCATGGGTTCGAGATAGGTATTCAACAATTCCTTTACTTCTGGTCCAGACAGCTTCCCGGATTCTACGAGTTCAACCAGGCCCTCACCTACCCGCATGATCAATTTACTCTCTCCGGCATATTTTTCCACAGCATCCTGAAAGTGCCGGCCAACGAATGTACCCTCCGTGGCCAATATTCCGACGACTCCACTTCTGGTTTGCGAAACAGCCGGCTTGATGGCTGGCTCAATGCCAACAAAGGGAACGGTAAAATATTCTCTTGCCCAACGTATGCTGGCGGCAGTAGCCGTATTGCAGGCAATGACAATCATTTTACAGTCTGACTCCTCGAGGTGTCGGATCATCTTGCCAGTCAATTCCCGAATTTCCGCTTCCGGTCGGGGGCCATAAGGGCAATTAATCTGGTCAGCAATGTAAAGCGTTGATTCATTGGGCATTTGTTTGATCAACTCACGCCAGACTGATAAGCCTCCCAGGCCAGAGTCTAGTAATCCGATTGGTCTGTTATCCATGGCGCAAAAATAAAAAAGCCTACAGACTTTTCTGCAGGCAGTGGCTTACGGAATGAAAAGTAGCCATGACTTTTCAAGGTTGTACGATTAAGTTGATGTAGATTCTATCAATGAATATGTGTGTGTCAATTGCTTTTTCTGATTTCTATTATAAATGTACAGAAGATTGAATCCGTCTTTGAGTTTGATTTCATGAGCGGTGGGGGCGAACCAATAAGCGGAGTCCATACCACATTGAGCGGCGGTTCACTTTTTGGCAAAATCAGTCACAGAAAAGGTGTACAGCCCATATTGTCCTAGTCCACACCTTATTGTCTTCGTTTTTTTGATGCTTTCAGGGAAAAACGAACGAGCCTGCTCTGGAGCAGACAGTATGCGCGCACGATCCAACCAAACAGGATAGTCTGGAACATTGGTGAGAAAAGTCGTTTCAGGAGGAAACTGTCTCATCCATTCCATCATATTTTCCGGTTGATCTGGCGTATAGGATATCATGGTTTCGCCCCATTCTACCCCACTCTGATACCAAAGTCGGTTGGCAATGATATTTTTATCAGCCAGGAGCAACCGCTGATCGGGTTTATGCACAATTTCATTTACTACCTGATGACTGCCAAACCAATCACTCAGCGCATTGGGGATGATGCTAAAACTGCCATTCCACAATAGAAAACCCATCATCAGGTACAGCAGGCTTTTCTGCGGTAATTGTATATGAGTTGAAACAATTATCGCCAGTAGAAAAGGGAGCATCACCATAAATTCTGCATTGCCGGCTGCGTAAAAAGCGAATAGCAACTGCAAAACAAATATGCCAATGTGAATGCGAATGAAGGTTTGATGGATCTGCTTTTGCCTGAATATCAATCTCCTACTATGCCACAGGCCAATCAATAGCGAAGAAATTGCAATGAGCCCCACAATCCAAAAAGCGGGGAATTTTTGAAGCAACACCCAGACTTGGCCATGAACTTGTAGAAAACTTCTGAACAAATTGACCGGGGTAAGCAAAAAGTGCTTCAGGGCGATTCCTGAATCAGTCGTTTCACCATAAAAATCATGCAGCACAAAGCGTATGATCTGTTCTCCCCCCAGACTTTCTCCCCAATACACATGCATGGCCAATAGATATACCAGGGGGACCACGATGGCAGGCAGCACAAAAACAGCGGCTTTTTTCCATCCAAAGCACCATAAACCAGCCAGCGCCAAGCCGATCCACCAAAACAGATGGATTTGATGAAAGAGCATAGCCATTGCCGCAAAACTACCAGCAATCATCAGGATAGCCCCTTTTCCACTTGCCTTGAGGAAGAAACGACTTCCCAGCAGCGAAAAAAAGATAGGCAGGAGATAGGTTTCGTTATCGACCGCATAACGCCACACCCCAAAGCTCAAGCCCACCAAAAACACCCAGAGCAGGCTTTCCGTCTGATCTCGTCCCAAATCACGCAGGACCAATCTCAATTGCCAGAGACAAGCCAGGGCAGTACATGCATTTCCAAACTGTAGAAATCGCATCGCATCTACCATTGGCAGGAAGGCATGTACTGTCTGAAACATTGCGTACCAGAAAGCATTGTACAGGAGGTGATGGTGCAAAAACAGCTCCTGCCCCCACTTAATTTGCGCCGCATAGCCCCAGGCATCGATCCCCTGGTTCTGGTTGGGAAACAGCATATAGAGTCCTGCCAACAGGCCAAAACTCAGGATATGTTGGGTACGGCTGGAAAACATCGGGATGGAAGTTACAACCCGCGTAAACATTGCGCAATGTATAGGGTTTTTAGCATATGCGCGAAGCGGTGAGTCTGGTTTGGTTGAAAAGAGATCTGCGTCTGGCCGATCATGCCCCTCTTAAAGAGGCGGCACAATCGCCTTATCCGGTCGTCATGCTTTACTGTTTCGAACCTTCCAGCATTGATGCGCCTCAGCACAGTCCCCGTCATTGGCGGTTTGTCTGGGAATCACTACAAGATATGCAGCGTCGTCTGCACGAAAAAGGAGGCGGCATTCTGGTGGTGCAGGCTGAGGTAGAACCCATCCTAAAATTATTGCATACACATTTTGCACTCAAACAGATTCTCTCCTATCAGGAAAGTGGTCTGGCTGTTACCTACAAGCGCGATAAATGGGTATCAGCATGGAGCAAAGCCGAAGGCATCCGTTGGCAGGAATTTCAAATGGGTGGTGTGATCAGAGGGCGAAAAAACCGCAAAAACTGGCAACAGCAACTCATTGCGATGCACCGGGCACCACAAGATCAGGTTGACTGGTCCCAGATATCATTCGCGGATATCCCCACAGAGTTAAGGGAGAAGCTTTATACATTCCCGGTGGCAAAAGCCTACCAGAAGCGTCATGCGGATTTCCAACCGGGGGGAGAAAAGCCCGCCTGGCAATATCTCAATAGTTTTCTCACCAAAAGAGCAGCTGGCTACCACAAAGAAATTTCAAAACCAGCCGCCAGTCGTACCAGTTGCAGCCGGCTTTCCCCCTACATTGCCTGGGGAAATGTATCCGTCCGGCAGGTTTTTCAGCAAAGTCAGTATCGGCTGGGACAGGGAAAACATGTGATTGGGCTAAAAGCTTTTCGCAGCCGGGTACTATGGCGGGACCATTTTATTCAGAAGTTTGAAATGGAGGAGCGCCAGGAATGGGAAAATATCAACCGGGGCTATGACCGGATCCGAAGGGCGTGGAACGAAGAACATTTTCAGGCCTGGGCCAGCGGGCAAACCGGTTACCCACTCGTGGATGCGGCGATGCGCTGCCTACACGTAACGGGTTGGGCCAACTTCCGTTCGAGGGCGATGCTGGTATCCTTTCTTACCCACCATCTGTGGCTGGACTGGCAGCAAGGCGCCGCTCATCTCGCCCGCTTATTTCTGGATTTTGAGCCAGGCATCCATTATCCTCAGTTTCAAATGCAGGCAGCGACCACTGGCGTCAACACCATTCGGGTCTACAATCCCGTACGACAGAGTAAACTCAATGATCCTGATGGCACATTTATCCGTAAATGGATCCCTGAGTTGGCACAGCTTCCCAAACACCTGATCCATGAACCGTGGAAGATCGGTGGGCTTGAACGGCAATGGCACGATTTCATCCCCGGCCAGACCTATCCGC
Organism: Bacteroidota bacterium; assembly: GCA_039815525.1. Classification (GTDB taxonomy): domain Bacteria; phylum Bacteroidota; class Bacteroidia; order J057; family J057; genus JBCAWW01. The sequence continues at coordinate 5,501 of JBCBZF010000057.1, forward strand.
TTCCCATTATCAACCTGGAGGAAAGCTACCGCCGCGCCCAGGACATTCTGTGGGCCATGAAAAAAGACCCCATGGTTCTGTATGAAGCAGCGCGCATTTTGGGAAAGCATGTCAATCGGGATCGGGAGAATTGGGCGAAGATTGACTGAATATGTCCATCGTAAAGAACGAATCAGTGATTGTTGGGATGGGCGGTCTATCAACCATCCACTGACAACTGACAACGAACAACTGACAATGCCAAAACGAAAACGTTTTACAAAATCTCATCTGCCGGAAAAGACCTGCGTGGTGTGTGGCCGCCCCTTCCAATGGCGGAAAAAGTGGGAAAAAGTCTGGGATGAGGTAAAATATTGTGGTGAAAAGTGTCGAAGAAACCGAAATCGTCCACATTTCGAGGTCTAAACGTTTCAGATTGAGGGGATTTGTGTAAATTTGTCCGCTCAATTGAGACCCACCTATGAAGAGCCTTTTCACCTACATTTGGCTACTCGCACTCCTTCCACTCATCGTGCTGGCCTCCTGCCAGGCACCAGACGCTGACAGTATGCAATCGCTTGATCCCCATTCTTTTGCCCAGCCTCAGGAAGCCCGTGTCAGCCATCTCGATCTGGACATTACCGTTAATTTTACGGAAGAACGCATCGAAGGCACTGCCGTTTTAACCGTCGACAAGGCCCAGGATGCCAATCGGATCATTCTGGATACCAAAGGCCTGATCATCCAACGGGTCAGTACCTCAGAAAACCGACTGGATACCAAAACTGCTAATTATGGATTGGGAGAGGAGGACCCCATCCTTGGACAGGCACTCATTGTTGATTTACCACAAGAGGCAAAGTTTGTCCATATCAACTATCAGACTACGCCTGGTGCAGAGGCACTGCAGTTTCTTCCACCAGAGTTGACAGCCGCTAAAAAAGCGCCTTTTCTCCTCACCCAATCGCAGGCCATTCTGGCCCGAAGCTGGGTTCCGATTCAGGACAGCCCGGGCATTCGGTTTACCTATAATGCCACCGTACAGGTACCCAAAGGTCTGATGGCACTGATGAGTGCCGAGAATCCTACGGAGGTAGTACCCGACGGCATTTATGCCTTTTCGATGCCGCAGCCGATTCCGGCTTATTTACTTGCCCTCGCCGTTGGCGAGGTGGAGTTTTTACCCATTGGCACCCGCACTGGTGTCTATGCAGAACCCAATGTGATCAATGACGCCGCCTATGAGTTTGGTGAAATGGAAGCCATGCTGGAATTGGCAGAAGAATTATATGGTCCCTATCGTTGGGGAAGATACGATGTGATCGTTTTGCCACCCAGTTTCCCTTTTGGTGGGATGGAGAATCCGCGTCTAACCTTCGCGACACCAACCATTCTGGCTGGTGATCGATCTCTGGTCTCTCTGATCGCCCATGAACTGGCGCACTCATGGTCCGGTAATCTCGTTACCAATGCAAGTTGGAATGATTTCTGGCTCAATGAAGGCTTTACTGTCTACTTTGAAAATCGCATCATGGAAGCGCTCAAAGGACGAGAATATTCCGAAATGCTGGCCCAGATTTCCTATGAGGATCTGATCAAAGAGATTCAGGATATGGGATTCAGCAATCCGGATACAAGACTCGCCATTGAACTGAGTGAACGCAATCCTGATGATGGCATGACCTCTATCGCCTATGATAAAGGCTATTATTTCCTGCGCCGGATAGAGGAAGCAGTTGGCCGGGAGACCTTTGATCATTTTCTGAAACAGTATTTTACCGAGCATGCCTTCAAAAGCATGAATACCGAAGGGTTTCTGGCATATCTCGATCAACATCTTTTACAGAACCACCCTGCGGTCAAAGAACAAATTGACATCGACCACTGGGTATATGGGACGGGCTTACCAGATGATCTGCCAGCCGCTCAGTCCAGCCGCTACAAAGCAGTGGAGGATGCACTCAACAGTTGGATTGCAGGCATGAAACCAGGACAGCTGGAAACAGCGGAATGGAGCTCACACGAGTGGCTTCACTTTATCCGGACCTTGCCGGATTCCATGTCCACCGCAGATCTGACCGAGTTGGACAAAGCTTTCGCCCTCACCCAGAGTACCAACAGCGAAGTGCAGTGTGCCTGGTACATTACCGCCGTCAACAATGCGTACCAGCCTGCTTATCCCGCGATGGAACGCTTCCTGCGGAAGGTAGGTCGCCGAAAATTCATCAACCCAATTTACAAGGCGTTGATCCAAACTGAAGCGGGGGCGCAAACGGCCCGACGCATTTATGCGGAGGCAAGAGGCAATTATCATCCTATTGCGGTCATGACGCTGGATAAGCTTCTGAATTGGGAAGAATAAGGAAGGATCTATGTCTTGGGACCCAGGATCAGTCGCAATCGATGTTCAAACTTTTATCTGAACAATGCGTAGATCCGATAGTTGAGCATTTTGTGTAAATTATCAGCAGGAAAAGAGGATCTCTACCTATGGATCAGGGCAATATATGGTATCTTGAAGAAGTAAATTTATTCCAATGTTTCTGCCCAATCACCAAAGGGCAGGACAAATACGACAAGCAGCCCAAACGTCATTTCAAAAAGGGAGAATTCATTTATTTTAGCGACGATACTGCTGACAAAGTATTTTTCATCCACAAAGGCGCTGTCAAAGTCGCAGGCTATACTGAGGATGGCAATGAAATGATCAAAGCCGTTCTTTTTCAGGGAGAAGTCTTTGGGGAATTGGCCATTTATGGTGCCACCATCCGCAATGATTATGCACAGGCAGTAGAAGATACCGAAATCTGTATGCTACGGGCAGAGCAGGTAGTGGACATGATGCGCAATGTGCAGGGGTTTCGCAAATATCTGCACAGCCTCATGGGAGCACGGGTCATCTTTAGTCAAAAAAGACTGGAGTCCCTCTTATTCAAAGATGCCAAAACCCGGATTGCCGAATACGTCATTGAGCAGTCTCGTCAACAAAAGAACCCGGAGGGTAATCAAATGACCCTTCGCAACTATCTTACCCATCAGGAGATTGCCAGCTATACCGGTACTTCCCGCCAAACCGTCACCACGGTATTGAATCAATTACGGGATGAAGGACTGATTGACTTTGACCGCAAACACATTACGATTAACAACCTGCACAAACTCAAAAATGTCGGGCAGGCTGTGTAGACGATACCTACTCCTATGAACGCTGATCAACTTCTTTACCTCATTCTGGGGATACTCACTTTCAGTTTTGCACTCGAACGTTGTCTGAGCTGGCTCAATATGCGTCATCACCAACGCCAACTCCCCCCCAGTCTTCAGGGACGCTACGACAGCGAAAAGTACCAGCAGTCCTACGATTATCATCGGGCCAACTATCAATTTGGTTGGATTCAATCTGTCATCAGTACCCTGTCTACGCTGGCCATTCTTTACTTTGGCGGCTTTGGCTGGTTGGATCAGCAATTGCGCGGCTTAAGCGAACACGCGGTCTATCTTCCTTTGTTGTTTTTTGGTGTGCTTTTCGTTGTCAGTGATGTATTGAGTTTACCTTTTCAGCTCTATGGGACATTCGTGATAGAAGAAAAATTTGGCTTCAATCGTACCACCCCACGCCTCTTTTTTGTAGATAAACTCAAATCCTGGGTAATGGGCATCCTCATTGGTGGTCTGGTCATGGGAACACTTTTATTGCTGGTTGATGCATTGGGGGAAAACTTCTGGATTTGGTTTTGGGTATTCATCAGTGCCTTCATGTTGGTGATGAATGTCTTTTATACCAGCATCTTTCTCCCGCTTTTCAACAAACTCAGTCCACTTGAATCGGGCAGTTTACGCACTGCAATCGAAAACTATAGTGAGCAGGTCAGCTTTCCGTTGGACAACATTCTCGTCATGGATGGCTCTAAGCGGAGTAATAAAGCCAATGCCTTTTTCTCCGGGCTGGGGAAACAGAAGAAGGTGGTTCTATTTGATACCTTGATTGATAATCATAGCGAAGATGAACTGGTTGCGGTTTTGGCCCATGAAGTCGGACATTATAAAAAGCGACACATCATTCAGAGCCTGGTGCTGGGGATCCTCCAAACCGGCCTGATTTTGTTTATCCTTTCACGCTTTATTCAAAGCCCGGTTCTATCGGCTGCCATGGGCAGTCCGGAGGTGGGCGTACATCTCAACCTTCTGGCTTTTGGTCTCCTATTTAGCCCAATTTCCACCATCATTGGGGTTTTTCTGAATATTTTTTCCCGCAAAAATGAATTTGAGGCGGACCGATTTGCGGCAGAAACCTACTCCCCTACTCCCCTGAAAGAGGCTTTGATCCGCCTGCACGCCGACAACCTCAGCAATCTCACGCCCCATCCTTGGCACGTTTTCATGAACTATTCTCACCCACCCTTGTTGAAAAGACTGGAAGCTTTGGATTCATGAAACTGACTTTTAAACGCATCTCTGCAATATTGATTCTGGCCCTTTTGATTTATGCTGGTGTATATGTCAGCCGAATCATCTGGTTTCAGCCCAGTGATATCAATGTCTTTTTTGATCGCTATCATTATAGCGCGTTGGATGCCCGGCCAGAATTGCTCAGTGAAGCCGGACACAGCCTGCTGGAAAACTTTGCAGATTACCATTCCCTGCTTACGGATGTGTCTCCTGAAGGTCATAAACGCCAGCAATGGTTCCGACAGGACAATGTTTCTACCTTGAAAAGCTACGAAACAGAAGGTCTGAGCATCGAAGAAGCGATTTCCCGCGACGTTTTGCTCACCTATCTTCAAAACGAAATCACAGAAAAAGATAACAGCCTGTATCTCGACCCGCTTTCCCCCCAAGGCGGCATCCACACCGATTTGATCCATTTTCTTTCTTACCTTCATCCAGTCACAGACTACGAAACCTCTAATTCTTATCGTACCAGGATCCGGAAATTTGAGGAAGTCATCGCACAAATTGGTGAACGCCTTGACTGGCAGGAGGAAAAAGGCTTTTATCCCAGTCGGTTCCAGGTGGAAGCGGACCTTGCGTTTCTGGAAAAATTCGCAGCCATAGAGCCCCTTTCTCATCCTCTGTATCATACCTTCGCCGTTCGGGCGACCCGGGTTGACCCTACTCGTATGAACGAGTATCAAGCGACTGAGATCCTGGAGAGCCTGGACAAACATTTAGCTGAAAGTCTCTCTCCGGCCCTGAGCCAGCTGCAGCAGCGATTAAGCGACCGCTTAGAACAATGTCCTGATTCATATGCAAAAGTCGCGTACCCGGCTGGATTTTTTGCCTCTCAGCTAGGTCTCTACACAGACAGTACGCAGAGCCCGGAAGCTTTACATACCCTATTGACCAGTATCCAACAGCAAACGCAGTCGGAAGCAGACAGTCTGCTGGCATCCTTACCGACGGAAGGAGAAAGCCGTGGCCAACGCCTCAGAAGTTTGCCCCATCAACGACCGGATGAACGATCAGAAAATATGCTCAAAGAGCTGGATTTACAGGTCGCTGCGTATCGAAAAATTTTACAGGGCCTCTTTGGTAAGGATGTATTTGGTAAAATCCGCATGGCAGTCGACACCAACCAGATCTTCCTTTTCAAGCGTGTGGCCCCCTCCATGGACAAAAGCCGACGGGCCAGATTGCTGATCAATCCCAGTGGGAGTTCCCTTGACCTGGAGACTGAATTAGCCTACCACGCACTCCCAGGTCATTTCTACCGGCAAAGACGGCAGCGTAGTTCAGAACAATTACCTGAATTTCGCCGCATGATGGATTTTCCGGCTTTCAACGACGGCTGGGCACTCTACGCCATGGAATGTTTGGATAAGGATTTGTATATGTACGAAAACGATCCCCAAAAACATCTGGCCAATCTTCAGTTCCGACTGGATGCCTGCGCCATGGCCAGAGCTGATTGGGGCTTGCATCAGGAAGGCTGGACCGAACAACAAGCCATGCGTTATCTCCTGGCTGAAAGCGGGTTAGAGGCTGATGCAGCTCAAGCGAAGCTTTTGCAGATGATGGCACATCCAGGGGAAGCCTTTGCAGGTATCTACGGCTTACATCAATTTAAGGAGATTCGTCGCATGGTTTCAGAACGATTGGGGGATTCATTCTACCCGCTGGCCTTTCATCAGGAAGTGCTGCGACATGGTTCTATTCCTTTTCCCGTTCTACGAAAAGCGCTGGAAAACTTCATTCAGATGACTTTGGCAAGCTAATTGCGGTCACAAGAAAGAACCGCCGGGTCAAAAACCGGACCATTGCTTTCTTGGATCATGGAAAAACGAGTCATCCTCAGCATTCTGGTTGCCATTCTCTTGGCATCTCCCCTTTGGAGCCAGGATTTCTCAGATTGTGAATTAGACTTTTATCTGGCCAAACAACAAATTGAGCCGCAGCGAAACGACTTCCAGTCCGGCCTGACTGTCCGACTGTCCGAGCAATATCTAAAAGCTGTTGAAAAAAATATCTATGGCCAGAAGATTTCAGGCATGTCCTATTATGCCTACGTCCGGCCTGCCTCCAATCGCGAAATTAAATCCGGGCTACTCCCCGACCAGCACCGGCAGATTATGTCGGATGATGGCAATGTCTATGGTCTACGGGCAACCAAAGGAAATGAACATTTCTTCCGGCCGGGCGACCTGTTTCGAGGCGACTATCGTCCAGAATGGCATGATCCGGAATTGATCCTACCTATGGGACTCGAGCCGATCGAGATAGCTGATCTGACGAATCAAAATCTTGTCATCCTGGACAAGCAGCCTGAGTTTATCCTGTTGGAGGCGGATGGGCAACATATTGTTTTTTATCCAGGGTATCCAGAAGCAGAAGAGGCCTTCGATACCCGTGAAAGCCTTCAGGCAATACAGTAAAAACGGCTGTGGGGTCAAAAATTGATCGGGAAAGAATGGGTAGTATTCAAACACCCCAGTCTACATTACCGCACTGCACCTAATGGTAAAGATATTCAACTTCCTCCAACGATGGAGCGCCTAAGTTTTTATGCGCACCGTGTGTATGCCAATCGGCACGAGCTGTTGATTGAATATGGAATTGACGAGCCCCTTTTTCTCGTCATTGATGGGACTGCGGCTTTTAAGCTTTACAATAAACCTTGCCTGGACGCTGCGGAAAGTATGCACTCCGGACGGAGAGCCGAAGAAAATCGTAAAATCGATGAACTGATTGCGCAGATGATCGAGGAAGGCGGTCGAACGGAAGATTTACTGACGGACAACCATTGGCTGGAAAAGGTGTTACGGTCAAGATTCCAGTTGGCACGTGGGACAAAAGAAGGAAAGTCGCTTTATCAG
>JBCBZF010000365.1:0-6327 GCA_039815525.1 Bacteroidota bacterium
GTTTCAGATTCAGAGGCATTGTATGGTGGATCGTTCAAAGATGCTCATCGTCAGGATTGGAACGTCCGTGCACAGATATATCAGGGACCCAAAGATTACATTGGCTTCCGCTGTGTCTGCGAAGTACCTCTGAGGCGATAAACGATCGGTTTACTCACAGAGCACACTGCAATCCCTGGCAATGTGCCATTCGAGTTCAAGCAGGGAGGCGAGTGCTACCTGCGTATAATTTTGAGAGGCATTGCCAAAACCACGATACTTTGTCCGCCAAAGTTTGCGGATCAGGTCCATTCCTTCATAGCGTTTTGGGATCTGACGGAGTGCGCCAGAGACATTGCCGGCTCCGGCATGGTACACATGCAGCACCAGGAGTCGAAACCAGATTTCATCTTCGGAGAAGGTCATACCCCGCGCTTTCAGAATGCGGCGGGTTTCGGGTATACAAACCCGGCGCAGAAAACGTGCCGACGCACGGGCAGATTTGTCAAAATCGGCCCTCTCATCCACGGATGAATTGATGGTAAGTCCCATGTCCCGACCGACTGAGCGCATCAATTGAAAAGGTCCGTATGCGCCAGTAGGGGAGGAGCGAAGCCTGCCCGGACTTTCGATCAGGAGGATGGCCTGTGCATAAAGAGGTGGAGTGCCTTCCCTTCGGAAAATGTCGATTGCCTGCCCGATCTCTGGTAAGACTGCCCGAATGTTGTAGTAATCGCCTTTGCCATAGGTCACATACAGTGGCGTGTTGCCTGGCAGACCATGAGAGGCCCGCATGCTGTCCTTAAAGGCCCGTTGATAATTACGTCCAAGTGTGTCGTAGTACTGGGTCGGAAAAGTGTGTAACACCCTGCGATTGGTCGCAATGCTCAGAAAGCTCAGTTCAGGTTGGGTACGGATGACCCGTCGCCAGAAGCGTATCTGGGAAAGCGTGTCCCACTTTTCTGTAAACAGCTGTGGCGCACGAATCACTTTTTGTACTGCGGTATCCTGTAATCTGACGATCTCAATCACTTCTTCTTCATAGAAGCGATCCTGTGCCGTCAGCGAAACAAGACACATTAACTGGAAAAAGACCAGGGAAAAAAACACACGTTTAAGCATAACCCCAAAAAGAATGTCCGATTGCGTACTTTCTATGACAATGATAAACAAGCCTCCCCTCATTTCAATGGTCCTTTATTCTAAAAACCAAATCTTTTCCCCTGAGGTTGCAGCCATTCCTGCCAATTTTATCCGACCACCGGTAATTTGTCTTAATTTAACTGATGGAAAAGTTCTGTAGCTTCTGAGAGATTGAGAAGTCAAAAGCTCTCCTTGTATTACACTTGTTTAGATTGTTGGGAAAAATGAAAAATCTCTATTTGCGTATTTTGTGTCTCTGTTTGTTCTCAGCAACCCTGATAAGGCCTGCATTCGGTCAGATCAAGCCATCTGCGGTAACGCAGGCAACGAGTTTGCTGGACCTTGATTTTGAACAGGCAGAGAGAGATTCCATGATGGACAATCTCAACGAGCAAAAAGCCTCCTACCAGGCTCTCCACAAAGAAAGTATAGCCAATTCCGTGCCGCCTGCGCTTCTATTCAATCCATTACCGGGCAATTTTTCACCTAATCAGGACCAATATCAGATCGTCTGGAAACTGCCTGAAGGTGTTCGCGTGCCAGCCCGCCGGGATCAACTGGCTTTTTACACTGTACCTGAGCTTGCGGCTTTGTTACGGGATCGCAAAATTACCTCTACTCAACTGACTGAAGTGTACATCAAGCGTCTGAAAGAACATGGCGACACGCTCCATTGTGTGGTAACGTTACTTGAAGAACGAGCCATGGCGCAGGCGCGCAAAGCGGATCTTGAATTAAAGGCTGGCTTGTGGCGGGGACCGCTTCACGGGATTCCTTATGGTGTCAAAGACTTATTGGCCTTGTCTGGCCATCCAACTAGCTGGGGGGCAGGAGGTTTTGAAAGCCAAATGCTTAATGATACGGCGACTGTCATCCAAAAACTTGATAAAGCAGGTGCGGTGCTGGTCGCGAAGTTGAGCATGGGCGCCCTGGCCTGGGGAGATGTGTGGTTTGAAGGGATGACCCGCAATCCCTGGAATCTCAAACAGGGCTCCAGTGGTTCTTCGGCTGGATCTGCCTCTGCAACCGCAGCTGGTCTGGTTGGCTTCTCCATCGGAACTGAGACCTGGGGTTCGATTGTTTCTCCCGCCACCCGTTGTGGCGTCACCGGATTACGGCCGACCTTCGGCCGGGTCAGCAGAAGTGGGGCCATGGCCCTGAGCTGGTCAATGGACAAAATTGGCCCCATCTGTCGTTCTGCCGAAGGATGTGCCATGGTATTTGAATCGATTCGGGGAAAAGACCCCAAAGATGCGACTACCCGGGACGCTGCCTTCAACTTCGCCCAGGACATTGATTTGGCAGGAATGAAGATTGGGTATGTTAAAAGTCGTTTTGACAACTCTAGTTACAACCAATCCAATCATGCCAAGAGCCTGGACATTCTGCGGTCTTTGGGCGCAGAATTGATTCCGATAGAATTGGAAACCAAATTACCAGTCTATGCCATGAGCATTATCCTGAATGCCGAAGCTGCAGCGGCCTTTGATGAGCTGACCCGGAGCAACCGGGATACATTACTGAGGCGTCAGATTAAAAATGCCTGGCCCAATGTATTTAGGGCTTCCCGCTTCATTCCAGCGGTGGAATACATTCAAGCCAATCGTCTCCGGACACTTTTGATCGAAGAAATCCATCAGCAAATGCAAGCGGTAGATGTGCTGGTAACCCCTAGCTTTGGCCAACAGCTTCTGATCACCAATTTGACTGGCCATCCTTGCGTCGTCATTCCCAATGGCTTTCTGGAGGATGGTTCACCCGCTAGCATCAGTTTTTTGGGAAATCTCTTTGATGAGGCCAGCATTCTGGGTATCGCCAGGGCGTATCAAACTGCAGATCAAACCCATCGAAAACAACCCCCGCTCTTTCAGGCCGGTAGATAGATCGCAGATCGGATGATTTTGGATGCTAAATAATTGCCATTGGCAACAGGGTAATGACCATTTATACAAAGCAGTTTCTGAATATGTCGTAAAATTCCCTTTTACAACCTTCTGAACGATAAGGTAACTGGGATGATCAATCTTGGAAAACTTCATAAATATGCCTTAAAACGACGGATCATCAGCGCCCCCACAAAAGGTGAGAAAATTGCATTACGTGCATTGATTGCTTTGGGTATCGCTTCGGTGGTTCTGTTTGTCGTCTGGTTCGCCCAGGCGGAACATATAGGATACTTGCCACTCTACCTGATGTTGACCTTCGCAGTGGGCTTCAAACTATTGAGGATACTACACGAATGGTATCACTATGCGGCAATCAGTGTTCCCGTACGAAAGGAAACGGATAAAACCTTCAGCGTAGACATGCTGACGACTTTTGTGAAAGGGGAACCATACGACATGATTGAGGAAACGCTGACGGCGATGGTGGCTGTTCGCTATCCCCATAAAACCTACCTCTGTGATGAAGCTGATGACCCTTATTTGAAGGATTTGTGTAAGCGTCTGGGGGTCATTCATGTGTATCGGGGGCCAAAGAAGGTCAATGCAAAAGCAGGGAATATCAATTATGCGTTAGAGAATGTGGCTGATGGAGAGATCACCGTCATTCTGGACCCGGACCATATACCGACACCAGACTTTCTGGATCGGGTACTGCCATATTTTGATGATCCTGAGATAGGATATGTCCAATGTGTGCAGACCTATGGCAATCAGCAGGAAAGTTTCATTGCCAAAGCTGCCGCTGAGCAAACCTATCACTTTTATGGACCCATGATGATGTCCATGAATGCATATGGGACGGCGCAGGCGATTGGTGCCAATTGTACCTTTCGGCGAAAAGCCCTGGATTCTATCGGTGGACATGCGGCAGGCTTGTCCGAAGACATGCATACTGCCATGCGTCTACACGCTGAAGGCTGGACATCCATCTATGTGCCCGAACAGCTGACCCGTGGCAGAGTCCCTTCCAACTTGCCGGCCTATTTCAGTCAGCAGTTGAAATGGTCCCGAGGCACCTTTGAGCTGCTTTTTCGGGTCTATCCTTCATTGTTTCGGAAACTCAACTGGCGACAGAAACTGCATTATTTTCTCCTGCCATTTCACTTCCTCTCCGGACTGGTGGTATTGCTGGACATTTTGGTACCAATCTTGTCATTGGTCTTCGCCAAAGTGGCCTGGCATATGAATCTGATCGAACTGGGGCAAATGGCAACGCCAATGCTGGCCATGATCCTGATCATTCGCATCTTCGCGCAAAGATGGGTTTTAGAAGAACACGAACGTGGTTTTCACTTCTTGGGAGGCATCCTGTGGACGGGAACCTGGTGGATCAATCTGGTCGGCTTTGTTTATGCCATTTTCAATGTAAAAGTTCCATACATCCCGACCCCCAAGGAAGACGAATTTACTGATAGCTGGAAACTAAGTATCCCTAACATCATTGCTGTGGTGGTCAGTGTTGGGGCCATTTTGTATGGTCTATCCATTGACTGGACGCCCTATGCATTGATGATGGCGGGTTTTGCACTGCTAAATATTTCGATCCTGGGGCTGGTGGTGCTGATCAGTCAGCAGAAAACCATGAATGCCCTCTTGCAGGCCAGTCGTATCGAAGGGCCGCTGACACGAATACGGGCTTTTTGGTGGAACTTTCGGCACTTCGTGGTCTACCGTGGCTTACGACATGCATCCTGGCTGTTGGTGATCGTCATGATTCTGGGTTGGGGGATGTATGATTATCAGGTCCGGGAAAACATCCGGAAAATGCGTTCTGCGATCTCCAGTGAAGAGCAACCTCGTTCCTGGTTTTATACCGGAGTGGCTATGCCAGCTGGAGGAGATGTTTTTTCTGTCTTAGATCGGGCCGAATCAACCATGGGTCGCTCCCTGGACATTGTATCAATTGAACAACAGTGGGGCCAAAATCCGACCAGCCAGCTTCCGGGTGAATCTCTTGAAGAGATGATCCGCAAAGGAATCATTCCGCTCATTTCCTGGCTGCCTTACACTGAATCATTTACAGACTTACAGCAAGACAGTCTATTTGCGGCCAATCGAAACATTTGCCGGGCCATCTATTGCGGTAAGATGGATGACTATTTGACCAGTTATGCCGATTGGCTGAGCGCATTGCAGGGGCCGGTCTTTATCCGCTTTGCTCCGATGCCTGATGCTGAAACGGTTCCCTGGGGTGCCAAAGGCGGGAATGACGCCACTGATTATCAATTGGCCTGGGAATATGTCGTCAAACTATTTGCCCAAAGAGGAACGGCCAATGCCGTTTGGGTATGGAGCGTTCAGGACCCCGAAAAAGGAGCCGCTTTTCTGCCCAAAAGGCAATATGTGGACTGGGTCAGTGTCGACGGGCAGGATCGCCCCATGACGGAATGGTATACTGGCTTTCATGATATGCTTTCGCAAAGTCGCGATCTGTATCAAAAACCAGTGCTGATTTTTGATCGCTTTCAGCGGACCTCAGGACAAGTGGAGATGCAAGGCGTCAAACGCTTGTTCCCGGAAGTACGGGCCTGGGTGTTGCCTGCCCATCCTCAACAATGGGCTGAGCGGGGCAAACTCTTGCGAGAACTGGCGCCTTTTACGGAGGAGGCGCCGCGTCCAGCCGTCAATGTAAGTGGCATGTTGGAGCAATCTGTACAGCGTGTCGAAAAGGAACTGCCCACTGCCTGGCGGGTCCGGGATGTACAAACGACCCAGGGAAAAGGCTTTTACTTACGCCAGGGGAAGCAGGGTTTCCAGTTGACGCATGCTGACAGCAACTTCTATGTTAAAGGCGTTGCATACAACTCTTCCCACAGTTGGCGGGATGGCTTTCTGCCACTAACACGCGATCAGTTGGAAAAAGACTTTGGCCACATTAAGGCAATGGGAGCCAATACCATCCGACGTTTTGGCGGAGGGGTATATGACAAAAATATTTTGCGGATTGCACAGGAGAAACAGCTGAAAGTTCTGTATGGTGTCTGGACCGCAGCTCATCTGGATTATTGGTCAGACGCGCCAAAAGTTGATGCTTTGGAAAAAGAGACACTGGAGAATATCAAGCTCCATGTACACGATCCTGCTATTCTGGGATGGACCCTCGGCAATGAAACCTGGCACAATTTGCGCTTTCATCATCGTCAGCCATATTTGACCCGGGTTCGGAAAGGATATCTTCTGGCCATGAATCGTCTGGCGAAAAAAATCAAAGCCATTGATCCACATCATCCCGTCATCCTTGCCGTAGAACACGGCAGCA
>JBCBZF010000462.1:0-5492 GCA_039815525.1 Bacteroidota bacterium
CCAATTCTTTCAGGCAGATTTTCTCAATTTCCTTTTCAATCATAAAAAGTCTGGTGGTTGTGTGTGTTTAGAATAGAGTAAACTGAAAATGTTTAATCAATCTTTCAGGTTGTGTTTGGTGATGGACTTACGGTTCAAGAACAGAAATGTTCGGATGTTTCGAATTATTTCCCTTCGTCTCTCCACTTTGCACCTGCAAGTATCAGTCAAAAACCTTGGATCACAGCGATCAGGTCAGCTTTATGTTTGACTGCGAATTGTATTTTTTGCCAATTTTTCTCCACATCATCATACGGAAGATAAATGAGTTGAAAGAACAAACTGGCATCAAAGATCAGTTCTTTATCTACCGTTGGAAGATGCCGGTGTTGAAAGTAAGTGCGATAAAAAGCCACAGCGAGTTCTTTTCGAAAAAACAATTTATCATTCAGGAACTGGGACAAAAGTGGAAATCCCAGATCCAGAATCGTGATTCCAAGCCCTACCCCATCCCAGTCCAGAAAATACAATGTCCCTTTTCGATCCTGAGCGATGTTGTGCAGGCCAATATCTGTATGAATCAGTGATTGAGAACATTGTTGGAAATCCGGCAATTGGTTCGCAAGGGTCATATATTCGCCACCAAATGAAAGGCTCTTTGCGACCTCCGGATAGGTTTCATTTTCTGATTCTGGTGTGAAGGAGCTTGTATATGGGTAGTCTGACAGGCTATGAAACTTTGCTGTAATGGCGCCAATTCCAGCCCAGTTTTCTGCCGTGTCAGCAGGCTCACCACCATCAATGAAGGACATCAAGTGACCATATCCTTGTGGACCTCTGGCGAAATTGAAACCATCTCTGGTTTTGATGATTTCAGGGAGATGTTCAAATCCATTTTCCTGCGCAAAATCAAATATATACAGGTCTTTTTGTATCTCTTCGAGGGACTTTGCTGCATTCGCACTTTTGTAAACGAATTCTCCTCTGTCTGAAGTGATTTTGTAAACAGATCGACCGCCTTTTTCCTGAAGTACGGCCTCCATCCGAACATCTTTTACTTCATATTCCCTTTCGATCAATGCTTCTATCCTTTTCATAAGCGAATCATCTCTTTGTCTTTATTCTCCCTGACATCGACTACAGTAATGTAAGCATGATCACCCAGAGATCTCATCGCAAAAAATAAAATGATGACCGAAGGAATTTGTCCGCGAGCATGTCAAACTATCAGGAACCGTCATTTACATAATCTAATAACGATCGAATGAAGTATTTAACATGGTCTTTTTTTTTCCTGATAGGAGCAAGTATGTTGGTGTCCTCTTGTAAAGAGGATGATATTTGTGTCGAAACCAATTGGTATCAGGATGCGGATGGTGACGGATTGGGCAATCCAGATGTCAGCCTTTCGGCCTGCGAGCAGCCAGAGGGTTACGTGGCAGATAATTCCGACCTCAATGATTCCGGCAATCCCAGTACCCCACTTTCTGCATTTGATGAATTTAATCCGGATGCAGTGACGGTCTCATTTGATGGAGATGAAGTGACCATTGTGACAAATGCTTTGCCCAACCATACTTCTCCATACTGGGCTGAAACCGAACCGCTGTATATCGACCCCGTCGTGGCTGTGGCTTTGACTCCTGGCCGTATCGGTGGCAATCGTAGTTATACGCTAACCGCATCTACCGCACCAGGATTAGCAGCCACCAGTACCGCTACTGGCCTTGGGCCAATCGGCATTGCGGTTACAGGCGTTCCTATTTTCAATGATATGGAAGGCCCAAACCGGCCTTTGGAAGAACAAATTGTTGAAACATTTGATTATGCCGGTGCCCACAATGGTCCTTCAGGCTATCACTATCACATCGAGTCCTATGATGTGCCTGAGAATACCGTCCTTTCGCATGATGATGAAAAGCTGGTCGGGATTATGGCTGATGGTTTTTTAATCTATGGCAGACGGGAGATGGACGGCTCCTACCCGACTGATTTAGATGAATCTGGCGGTCATTTTGGGGTAACGCCCCATAGTAATGGTGAGGAAATTTACCATTATCACATCGTGAATGAATATTATTTCGGCAACATCATTGCGCTTTTTGCGGGAGAACTGCAGGGAACACCTAATGCAATTTTTTAGCATTTAATACGATTCCCAACCTGAAGAGAGTCAGCAGGATTTTCGTTAAAAATCCTGCTGACTCCTTTTTAGGGACTTATGGACTGTTTCGGGTTTTGACGGCTCAAAGTATTCTTCCAATTTGTCCCTATTCGCATCATACTACAATGCTTTAGCCTGCTCATCATCGCCCATATCCATATCGATAACAAGGTATCTTCCGGTCTTTTTCTCCAGACCTTACCTTCCTGGCGTAGCGTTGATTCTTTGGAAGTAAGGGATGGTCCCCAATTTCACCGGAACAATGATTTCCTGCCCTCCTTCATAAACATCCCCATCAAAGCCCTCCCATTTTCCGATCGGGAGAACAACTTTTCGGCTGGTCTGGCCTTCTGTCAAAACTGGTGCAACCAGAACATCATCCCCGAGCAGAAATTGGTCTTTTACGTCAGCATATCCTTGATTCGGAAAAACATATTCCATCGTGCGTACGATCGGTTGTCCATCTTTTGCTGCGGCTTTGCTCAATTCAATGATTAGGGGAGTAAACTGTTTGCGAAGTGCGACCGCGCTTTTCACTGCCGCCAAATGGTCTTCATCTAAAATCCGCCAGGGTGCAACTGAAAATTGCATCATGGGCATCAAGGCATGAACCTGAGCCGAGCGCACGATGAGCTCCTGGTCGATTGTAGCACCATTCAAAAACGAGGTAAACTCCCCTCCACCAATCATATCCGGGCAGGTAAAGGCATAGCCCATTAAGCCTTGTACAGTAATATTGGGGATCAGGGTCTGCAAATCTTCCCAATTGTGGCCTTTGTCGCGAAGACGCTGGGCCAGCGGTTTTCCAGCCATTTTCCAGGTGGCGCGGTATTCATTCAGAGGAAAATCAAGACCGATTTGGGCAAATAACTCGCTATGGGTATTCGGAGAAATTTCCGTGTCATGACTCAGCAGCCAGGATGGATATAAATCCGGATCTCCTGCATCAAGTTTGAAGCCATCAACCTCATACTCGTCTACCAGATATTGTAATTCGCTTTTAAACCATTGTTGAGCTTTGGGATTGGAGAAATCCAGTAATGCACTATAGCCATTCCACCAACCGACCATTGCAACCTCCCGAAAGTGTCCCGAGGGAGACCCAGCGACTTTTTGATTGTCTGGATTGCGGAGAAACAGGCCTTTTCCGGCGACATCCCGGAATGTATCCGTATCCGGGCTCACAAAGGGGCATACCCACAACATGACCTTGAAACCCAATGCATGCAATTCATCCATCATGACTTTGGGAGACGGAAAGCGGCCGGGGTGAAAACGCCATTTGCCGTAGGATTCCTGCCAATTGTCATCAATCATCAATACACCGGGCGGAAAACCATTGTCAATGATGGCATGGGCATATGCCAGAATGTCCGTCTGATTTTGATTATAGGTCAGCTCAATCCAGGTATTGTATTGGGGTTGCGAAAACAACAATTCATCCGGCATTTTCCCATCGGCAGGAAAATAGCTTTCTGCTGCAAAGCGGAAAGCATTTTTCAGGTTGGATTTCCCCTCAGTAAAATAAATCTCATCCTTCCCTCTGATAATGATTTCCCCTCTCGTCATGGTGAATTGAAAAGGAGATTCAGACCAGATGATCCGCCCCTGATTTGATAATAGTAAAGGCTGAGCCTGGTTCCCGAGAAGGTTTCCATCCATATCATAGGTATAGCCATCTTCAAAGGGCATTTTCACGCCATCATTCACCGCGCCGCCATACCATTTCTCATCAGCATGAACGGGAATGATTTTCGTTTCCGGTTTCGGGACGTTGAGCGGTGATTGTCCCAAAAGCAGTGCGCAAAAAAAGCAAAGAATTACAGTCAGGAAGATTGATTGATTGGTCATGATTCTCATGTTTTGAAAGGGTGCATTCAGGTTGAAAAATGATGACGGCAATGAAAACTCACTGCCATCATCGCGCTCCTTGTTCCGTGCAGTGAAAAGCACCAATTGGCACCTTCCACTACACGTCCCAAATCCAATTACTGTATGATTAACACTCTTTTTGAACTTGTCGATTGCTGGGTCTGAATCACAACTGTGTACATACCTGCGTTCCAACGGGAGGTTTGGATCTTCTGAGAAACGAGCCCCGCCGCTTCAGTCCTTTCCTGCACAAACATTTCCCGCCCTGCCGCATCATACACCCGTATTGCGACCGGCATTGAATTATCAAGTTGATACTTGATCCAGAAAGCATCCCGGGTCGGGTTTGGATAGACATTCACATCAAGCTGAGGTACCAGAGCTGAAGCATTCTCTTGACGCAGTTTGGCACCAGAAGCACAAGCCTGTGAAATTCGAATCCGGTCAATGATCAGCGAGCTGGACTCATTGTTATAGGTTTTTTTGTTGTTCAACAAACCGAAGACCAATGTATGGGTACCTTCCGTTAATCCGGGAAGTGTCAGACTTACACTTTGCGGGCCGCTTGTTGTTACCGATCCGCCTGTCAGTTGGCTCAGATAGGTGTTGCCATTGTATGAAACCAATTGTCCATCCACTTCCAGCAAGACCTGCGTCCATTCATCATTTTCATACTGACTGGCGCCGGTCAATTCGTAATCCAATTCGATTACCACTTCTTCAGTTCCAGTTGTCTGAAAAGTGGTACTCAAGCCTAAAGAAGTATTGGTCTGGGTACTGTTATCCACACCACCAACAGTCAGCGTGGCCGCCGTCGCAGCTTGTGTAAAGCTTTCATAGGTAGCATTGGGGTTTGAGAAAGCACCTGAGCTAAGGCTGAATGATCCGATCGTGTTGTCAAAGTTTTCTTCCTGATCCAAAGCCGTACAGTTTCCGTTCGTGCCGGTGGTGTCGATACGGAAGTCGATCCAATTGAGGTTAAAAGCACTGGCAACCACATCCAAACGGAGCACTTGTTCACCGGCTGGCAAGGCAAAAGGGCTGGACGTATAAGTCAAATAGGTATCAAAGTCAGCGTTTGTATTGCCGGGACTCAGGGCGACCGTGGCCAGTGAATCACCATTTTCATTCAGGATGTTGATCACACCCACGCCGAAAGGGCTGGCGGCTCTCACATTAAGGACAAAGCTGGCTGCCTCACTGACCCGTACGCCATATTCCATCCAGGTATCATCTCCGATGAAGCCCAGTATGCTTCCGCCAGCTTCACCGGCTGGTGCAGGATTCACCTGAAAATTGAATCCATCGACTGTATCCTCAGCTTCAATCAAAGCGGGAATGTCCACAAAGCTTCCAGGAGGATTGGGACCAGAAGAACAAGCCTGTGAGATTTTGATACTTGACTAGCACAAACTTGCCATCAGCCGTGACGGGGACAGCCAAAGCACCTCCAGGATGGCGGATACATTCCCACTCC
>JBCBZF010000002.1:0-39698 GCA_039815525.1 Bacteroidota bacterium
AAATTGAAAAAGCCTGGTTGTTCAGCGTCTTCAATCAGCTCAATGTTGGTAACAAAGTTGTCGCTGCTCATGATCCGGAGGTAGTTTTTTCCATCGATTTCTTCGATAAAAGCCTCAACTGGGGCTGCCTCATGTTCGCGAATTGCCGGGATTTCCTGTGCCGCGGCTAAAATGGCTCCTTGATCTTTGGTGAGCTGGAGCTGACCATCTACAGTCATGGCCATCCGACTGTTTAAGATACTGACCGATTCCTGTGGAATCTCGAGTTGCTTTTGGGTACATGCTGTCAGTATGGAAAGCATCGCCATCAGTAGAAAGAATGATTTGTTCATTTTTCTGTTTGTGATTGAGTGAAAAAATGGGTTAATGACAAGAACGCGATCCATCCTTCGAGAGAAGAAATGGATACGTTGGCCTTCCTTACGATGACTATATGGCGAAAGATGAGAAATACGAAAAGTGAAATTCCTGTGTCCGATTACACAATTTTGCCTCAGAAATGTCAGTCTTTCGTCTCCGGAAAGTCTGTATTTCACATGCAATCACTCCCTCTTCCCAATTATCTCCGCTCATTTTGAGCGTTTTACCATCTTGACGAAGTGTGCAGCGGTCAACATCAATTCCCCGGTCGAATGACGCATAAGAACGAACAAGCGTCCAGCCTTCCTCTTGTAGTTTGACAAGCATCTCGTACCACAAGCCAGTTTCGATCTACGTGATTTGTGTCATGCCCACTTCGTTTTCATCACGTCTTTCACCTGGATCTACCAATTAATAAAATACCAACATCCGGCCTGAAGTGCACACTTCTCCAGGCCGGACCATATTCATTTACAACACGAAGACAAAAACTAGAAAGGTACTGGACCAGGGCCACTGCCACCACCGATGTTGACTTTACGGCAATCGCTTGCAACCTGCATACACTCACTACATTTGTCGCCATTTGGCACACATCCGCAGCAGTTGTTGCAGGCCGATGAGGAGCAAGCAATCGGGCCACCAGAGAATACCCCCGGATTGGTCGGGTCCTGCACCAATTCGATATTGGTTCCGTAGCCCCCGCTGCTTAAAATGCGGAGATAATATTTCCCATCAATTTCTTCGATATTGGCTTCATAGGGTGTCGCATCATTTTCCTGTAAAGCCGGGATCTCCGCTGCCGCCGCCAGTACCTGGTCGTAGTCAGCTGTAAAACGCGCATCACCATCCACAATGCTGACGATTTTGCTGTTGAAAATTCCGACTTCTTCCTGGGGAACATCAATGGTTTCAGGCTGACAGGAAAAAAGCGTGAATACGATCACCAACAAACCAAAAACAGAATTTTTCATTGTTTAAATGCTTAAGGGTTAAAGACTTATGGAAAATAAAAGAACGAAAGGCTATGGGATGCTCCTGACTTTCAGCCAAGGATCCTTATGGGTGCTACCCGACATAGAATCAGGCAGCAACAAAACGTTTACATAATCAATGCATAGGTTTGACATGTGGATATGCCCTGTCGCGTATCCATTCCCAGATATCAGTCTGTTGGGAGGAAAAACCTATGTTAACAGCTTACAAAAACGGTCCTACCCGCTTCTGCAAATCGTACGTTTCAGGCACATGTTTTCGTGATTTTGTGCCTATTGGACAATCTGACCACTGACGAATGCGTATTGCCTTCGGTTGGCAGATCATACATCCTATCCGAAAACGGATAGGCGGAGAAGTTCATGTTTAACTTGATGATTGTGTTTTTCAATAAACCTCGTTCAATCCAATCATCTGATGATCAGGATCCCTGATGCCAAACAGAAAGTTCCATTTGCTACAGGTGTGTGCATAGCGGCCTTGAAAAACAAAAGGTGTGCTCTTTCAATAAATTAAAGGTCCGAACTTCTGGAATCAGATGTAAACGCCACTGTGTAAATGACGCTTCTGATTACGTGAACAGAAGGATACGGAAAATGAAATATATAAAAGCGTGTATGTGAGGTGGTAAATACGGCTGCTGAATTAGTTTATTTTCGGTATATGTAAAATTGGTAATACTCTGGCTTGAAATGCCCCAGACCAAAATCAATCAAGATGGCATGACTGCGTCCCGTCCTTTCAATGCCATCCCCACCCGCCAAAAGGCGAGCAAGGTAAAAAACGCCATCACAATCACGGCTCCCAGCATCATCGCATAGACACTGTCTGCGCCATCTGCCAGTATCCAGCCCATGATGATGGGGGCGGCAGCGGTAGAAAAGACCATAAAGGTCGACACCATGCTACGAATCGCGCCCAGCGAACCAGTGCCATACATTTCTGCCCACATGGCGGTGGAGGTAAGCGAGCTCAGACTGGCTGAGACACCACTAAACATAAAAAAGGCGTAGCCAACCCAAATATCATTGCTGAAGAGTAGCAGACTGGTGCCAATTGCCATGGGAATCAAGATCCCGGAAAACGCCCGCAGGGCGGTAATGCGATCAATGATGGGACCAGCCAGCAGATTGGTGAGAAAGCGTGAGGTGCCGAAAAGCGCAAATGCTGCTGCCAATTGTTCGAGGGACCAGCCGTTGGCCTTGCCCAAAAGGGCCTGATTGACAAAAATCCCGGTCACGAAAAATGGCACGAAAAGATAGACCAGCGTCAGAATGTAAAAGCTTGGATCTCGCAAGACTTCCGCCCGACTGGCTGATTGGTTCCGTGATTTTTCATCATTCTTTTTCGTGTCTGTTCGTTCCTGATTGAACTGGAAACTGCTGTTAGCGGGAATCAGAAACCAGGACAAGGGCAGAAAAATCAGCAGAATTACAGCCGCTACGATCCACCAGCTTTGCTGCCAGCCTGCCCAGCCGATCATGAACACAATGGCAGCCGGCATGCTCATTTCCGCCAGAGAAACCCCCATATTGACCAGGGCCAATGCCTGACCACGTTCAGCCTCGAAATAGCGGGCGATGGCGGTTGAAGCGGTCAGTGGCATCAGTCCCTGTCCACATAACCGCAAGCCAAAAAAGACGAAGATCAACATGATGGGATGAAAAACGAAGGAAGCCAATACACAAAAGGCGCTGAAAACGAGCCCCAGCACCAGACTAAACTTCCGCAGCATGACTTCATCCAGCAATTTTCCTACCCAGGGAATCAAGAGTGCGCTCATCAAAGTTCCCGCTGAATACAAACTGGCAAACTCTACTTCATCCACCAAGACCGCTGCGCCGAAGTAGACACTGAACAAAGCCAGGAAAAAGCTTTGGCCTGGTCCTGAGAAAAAATAATGTAGCATCCCATAGCCAATGTAGCGGGGGTATTTGAGGAGCAAGTGGAAATAACGCATGGTGGGAAAGTGATGTGAGAAGGGGCGGCAAATATGGGTAAAATTGGCCAGAAATCTCCTTGTTTCCATTCCGAAGGCTCGATCTGGAAGAACCAAAGCTCATCCTGAGCTAAACACAAAGTGTCATCCCGAAATTTTTTCAGGATGACACTTACAGGGTGGTACGGCGAGCCAGTCTTAACCCAGCGCCGCAATCCCAGGCAGAGTCTTGCCTTCGAGATATTCGAGCAGCGCCCCGCCACCGGTGGACACGTAGGAAACTTTGTCCTCCAGGCCTGCTTTGGCAATGGCAGCAGCGGAATCACCGCCTCCGATCAGGGAGAAAGAACCGTTTTCTGTCGCTTTGACCACTGCTTCGGCTACCGCCATGGTGCCTTTGGCAAAACTGTCCATTTCAAAAACACCCATTGGACCATTCCATAGAATGATTTTGCTGTCCAGAATGGTGTCGTAAAAGTATTGGAACGTTTCTGGTCCAATGTCCAGTCCCATCATATCGTCCGGGAAGGACTCATTGCGAACCACCTGGATTTTACCGTCTTCACCAAATTCGCTGGAAGCAACAGAATCAACCGGCGTCAGGATCGTAACATTTTTGGCGCGGGCTTTTTTCATCAGAGAAGCCGCCGTTGCCACTTTGTCATCCTCCAGCAGAGACTTACCAATGCGCTGCCCTTTGGCCCGCAGGAAGGTGTACGCCATGCCGCCACCGATCAACAGATAGTCGACCCGATCCAGCAGGTTTTCGATGATCATGATTTTGTCGGACACTTTCGCGCCGCCCATGATCGCACAAACTGGCTTCTCTGTACTGTTGAGTACTTTTTCAGCGTTTTCGATTTCTTTTTTCAGGAGAAAACCGCAGTACTTCTCTTCGAAAAATTTCGCGGCAATGGTGGTGCTGGCATGTGCGCGGTGCGCCGTACCAAAAGCATCATTCACATAGATGTCGCCATGCTTCGACAACTTTTCCGCAAAGGCTTCATCTCCTTTTTTCTCTTCTCCATAAAAGCGAAGATTGTTGAGCAGGAGCACTTCACCCGGCTGCAGATTGGCGCTCATCTCAAATGCCGCGTCGCTGATGCAATCGTCGGCAAATTTGATCTCAGCGTCTACATATTTTTTGATGGTGGAAATGGTATGGTGCAGGCTGAATTTGTCTTCGGGCCCAGACTTGGGACGGCCCAGGTGAGACATCAACACGGCACTGCCGCCATTTTCCAGAATATAGGTCAAACTGGGGATGGATTCGCGGATCCGACGGTCATCGGTCACCTCAAAATCGCCATTGAGCGGTACATTGTAGTCGACGCGAACAAGGACGCGTTTTCCCTTCACATCGGCCTGGTCTAAATATTTCATATAGAATCTCGTTTTGGAGGCGGAACATATTAAAAAAACCGCTATTCCTGAAAATTCCGTGAGACTTTGGGATGAAATTTAACAGTTTGGCAATGTGGGAAGCTGCCAATCAAGCCGATGGGTATCAAGCCAGGCGCATTAGTCAGGAATCACCATCCGAAAGCCTTTGCCGTGAACATTTTCTATCTTGATTTCCTCATCCGGTTTGAAGCGCTTTCTGAGTTTGCTGATGAAAACATCCATGCTGCGGGCATTGAAGTAGTTGTCGTCGCCCCAAAGGGTTTGCAAGGCTTCTTCACGGCTCAGCAGGTCATTTTTTTTCAGCAATAACAAACGCAACAAATCTGCTTCCTTGGGTGAAAGGCGGTGTTGCTCGGTGCCATCGTCGAGGGTGTGCAGGCGGTGATTGAAATGAAAGGCGCGAAAGGAAAACTCGTCGGTTGGGTCGATGCTTTCCCCGCTATTGGCAGACTTGACCGCTTCGACTCGCTTCATGATGGCTTTGATGCGGTAGAGCAGTTCTTTGGACTCAAATGGTTTGGTGATGTAGTCGTCGGCACCAATTTCAAAACCGCTCAGGACATCCTCCTTCATGGAGCGGGCAGTGAGAAAAATGATCGGAATATCTGAATTGATCTCACGCACGTGTTTGGCAAGTGTGAAGCCATCCATCTTGGGCATCATCACATCAAAAATCAGCAGATCAAAACTCTGAGAACGAAACGCTTTGAGACCCTCTTCTCCGTCACGGCAGAGTGTGACTTCAAAATCGTTCATCAGCAGGTAGTCCTGCAAAACGGCACCAAAATTCACTTCATCTTCAACGAGGAGTATCTGTGTCATGATTCATTTGTGTTCTGAGGGGTCAGTGGCAGGCGGATTTCAAAGGTGCTGCCTTCACCCGGATTGCTGCTCACTTCCACTTTTCCGCCATGTGCCTCAATGATTTCTTTTACATAGCTCAGGCCCAGTCCAAAGCCTTTTACTTCATGCAAATTACCGGTTGAAACCCGAAAAAAGCGATTGAAAATCTGAGATTGATCAGCCCGATTGATCCCAAGTCCTTTATCAGCCACCCGCAGCAGTAGATATTCTTTCCAGTTCAGGGTTGAAATCCGGATCTGTGGATTTTCCGGGCTGTATTTATTGGCGTTGTCGAGTAGGTTAAACAGCACATTGATCAGGTGTTCGCTGTCGCCGGGGACGACAAACTCCTCTGCATAGAGATCCAGCTTGATGCTGCCATTGCGCTCCGCCACTTGTAGCGAAAGGCTTTCGGCTACCTTTTCCGCCAATTCGTGCACATTGACAGGATCGGTTTTGAGCTTCATTTCCTTCCGGTCAAAACGTGCCGCCTGTAAGACTCTTTCTACCTGTCGGTGCATGCGATGGTTTTCTTCCTTGATGATGCCAGTATAGCGATCGATACTGGATTCATTGGATCGGATGCGGGGGTTGTTCAATGCGTCTGCGGCCAGAGAAATGGTGGCGATGGGCGTTTTGAGCTCATGAGTCATATTGTTGATGAAATCATTCTTCATCTCTGAGAGCCGCTTCTGGCGGACAATGGTACGGAAAGTGATGAAGAAGGAAATCAAGACCAAAGCACTGAACAAGAGGGAGAAACCGGCCTGCACCCAAACCTCTTGTACCAGATTGAAGTTTTGTCCTGGAAAAATAATATGGAGATAGCTTTTGTTTGCCAGGCCGAGGAAGGGAAAAAGCTGGATCATATAGGGCGTCCGCAGCATTCTCGGCATATCGGTATGGGCACTTTGGTACACATATTGGTCATTGGGCTGCGCCTCGGTCCGCACCAGAAAGTGTACTTTCTCGTCAATCCCCTGATCCCTGAGCGCTTGCTGTAGCAAAGTGTCTACTTGTAAAGAATCAATGCGTTCATCAATCGACATCTCAAAGGTCGTGATATCCCGCAGAGTCTGATTGAGGATCTGGACCACTTTGGGGTTGCCACTCACCTCCATGATGTCATCACCATTGTCAGAGGAGCGATAGGTGACCGACTCAATGCCTTTAAGCAGGAGCGAATCCGCGTCGCTCAGGATGGCTTCTTGCTCTGTAACAATGGCCAAACTGTCCCGAATCCGCACCCGCTGGGTGCCTGGCCGTGGCGTTTCACTCAGATCCAGATTGATGATCGGCTGGTTTTGCTGGTCTCCTTTGGGGATCGCCAGCACCTCTGTCGGCGGACCTGCGACATTGAGGGCGCGGGAAATACGCACCATCTTGGTTCGTACCTCAGCTTGCTGTAACTCCTCGACCACCTGATTGAGGGCGTCGTTGACGCTGGCATTGAAATTTTGCGCATAAATCTCCGCCGCCTGTCGTACCTGCCAGACCTGTAAGATCACAATCCCCAGCAAAGCGAGGGTCATGATCCCGATCAATACATACAATTGTGATTGTTTCACCCGGCAAAGATACAATGCATTTGCAGAGCGGGTAAGAGATTAACGAATCTTTAACAGGCAGGATTGGGGCAAAAGGAAATGCCTGATCGTACCAAAGAACGACCAGGCATTTTTTCCGGCAACTACTTTTTATTCAATTCGGATAAATTCGCTTCCTTCCGGATGGTGAAAGGTCACATCAAACTGTAAGCAGGTTTGATCGTAACCAGGTGTGCTCAAAAAGGCAGGATACACTATGGCGGTCGGAAGAGACGCACTGCTATTGAATAGCTCAATTTCAAGTAGTGCGTCGCTCCCACCTGCCCCAAACAAACTGTTCGAAAAGCCAATAGAACTGCCATTGTCAGAGATAGAAGCAAAGGTATTGGTGACCGTTTTATAATTGGCGTAGCCAGTCCAGGCACCAAAGAATTTTGTTCGGCGGTATCCTTTCACATACAGCTTTTCCTGGAAATTAAAACCAGCCTGAATTGTAATCACCTCAACCCCCAGCTTGTAAGTACAATGATTCTTCGTGGCGGGAATTCTCCAACACCATTCATTTTGAAATGGTATAGACAAGCTTCCATTCAGACTGTAATCAAGCGAACCACAGGCGGTCCGGCTTTGTAGGTTCCGGACAGTTGCTTTGTATACTTTGACACCGAGTTCAGGATCATCTTCATCCAATCTCATCGCAGCCTCAATTTTGGCAGGATTCCCATCTTCGATCACAACGTATCCCTGTTTGAAAAATTTATAGAGTGCATCTCCTACTTTAACCAATCCATCCTCAGTGGTAAATTTTCCAATACTGGGGAAAGGACAGTTGATCTCAAACATTCCATCGTCCTCAATGACAACACTCTCAGCATAGATTTGTCGTAGCTCATCAAAGCTTGATTTATAGCCATTTTCATAAGCTGCTTCTGTCAGTTTGAAATATGCAGTGTATTGATCAAACATTGACTGAAAGTGGTTTGCCTCTCCCCAACTCTGATAGGCTTCCTCGCTAACCGTTGGAACCATGGCGATGGCGTCCCACAGTTCACGTGCATCCTTAAATTGAATGACACCATCCCGAACCTTTAGTGTTGCAAGGGAAAAAGCAGGAGCAGACGGCTCTTCCACGCCTGCGGGTTCTAGTTGTTGAACGGGCTCACATGCTGTCGGCCCGATCAATAAGGCCGACATACAAATTGCCAACAGATAAGACTGAAGTTTTTTCATTTTTATGGATTTTGAAACCCTAAATAATGCCAGATCAAAAACGGTATTCACGACATCAGTTTGTGAGAGAGAATACCGTTTGGGATCCTATTCAGTAGTCAAACAATTCTCATCAGCCGATTTTCTCAATCAACATTATCTGGTTGCGTCTCCTGAATGTTTGAATGCATTGTTTCATTGAGTGAAGGCAAAAAGTAAAAATCAGATCCCTTGTTTCCAGCAGCAGTTCCCCTTGCCTTCCCTCTCAAAAATTGAGATCTTTAAAGATGGAACTCTATGCCCGCGTACTCAGCTATGCCATCCCCGGCTTCGTTGGTTTGATTTTGATAGAAGCCGTGATCGGCCGCCTCAAAGGCATAACGGTCAACCGGCCGATGGACACCATCTCTTCTTTGAGCAGTGGCATGACCAATACCCTCAAAAGCATTTTGGGTCTGACGCTGGTCATTGTCAGCTATAAATGGATGGTTGATCAACTGGCCATTTTTGAGATCGAAGCCAGCGTCTGGGTGTATGTGGTGGCCTTCGTCCTGATCGACTTTGCCGCCTATTGGTCGCATCGCTTCAATCATGTAGTCAACATCTTCTGGAATCGCCACATCGTCCATCACAGCAGCGAGGAATTCAATCTCGCGTGTGCTCTGCGCCAAAGCATCTCTGGCTTCGTGAAGATTTATTTTTTCCTCTACATTCCACTTGCATTCATCGGCGTTCCTGAATCTGTCATTAATATCACTGCGCCACTTCACCTTTTCGCCCAGTTTTGGTATCACACCCGATTGATCGGTAAGATGGGATTTCTGGAACACATCCTTGTCACCCCTTCCCATCACCGGGTACATCATGCCATCAATCCGGAATACATCGACAAGAATTATGCAGCCATTTTCATCGTCTGGGACAAATGGTTTGGCACCTTTCAGGAAGAGCTGCCGGAGGTGCCAGCGGTCTATGGCACCAAGCGTCCCGCCAATACCTGGAATCCCATTTTGATCAACTTCATGCACGCCTGGGCTTTGTTGCAGGATGCCTGGCGAACCCGTAGCTGGTGGGACAAAATCCGGCTGTGGTTTATGCCGACTGGCTGGCGGCCAGAGGATGTGAAAGAGAAATATCCGATTGCTGTGATTGAGGATGTGTATCAGCAGAAAAAATACGATCCCGTAACATCTAAAGCACTTCAATACTGGTCCTGGGCCCAATTGGTGATTGGGAATCTCTTGCTGTATCACTTGCTCGTATCAATTGTCGACCTGGGCTTTGTCAATGTCGCCCTGTATTCGGCCTTCCTCTTTGTCATGATATTCGCCTATACCACGCTCATGGATGGCCATCGCTTTGCTTTGCCTGCTGAACTGCTGAAAGCCGCGCTTGGCCTTGGCGTCATGATCCAAAGTGGCAGTTGGTTTGGACTGGACCAACATCTCCCCGGTGGCAGTTTGCTGATGGGAATTTATTTGTTACTCTCAGTGGGGCTGACCGTTTACTTCAGCCTGGGAGAGAAAAACATGTCAGACAAGAATTTGAACCAACTTCAAACCTGATTTTTTGCTTCCATTCTCAAAATATCCATGAAAACCCTGACGCTTTTGAACGACTGATACACGTTTAACATAACAGAGCTTCTTACACAATTAAGCGGAATGTTATGAAAAGACGGAATCATCATCTTCACTTTGGGAACGAAAATGCGGAGTCGGATCAACTTCTGATTCCGTGTCAGGTCAGGAAACAGAACCCGGAAGAGTACAAGCCGATCCTGATCGGGCGCTGGGGTGTCGGCAAGACCGCCTTGCTCCTCATCCAAAATCAGGAGCAGTCCAAACTGCTCAAAAACCTGGACCCAGAATATGAGCGCATCTGGTATTTGAGTGAAAGCAGTCTGGATATCTTTGCGCTGGCAAGAATGAAAAACCAGCATGAGGATGAGCCGGATATCTTCATCAAGTCGCTGGAAGAAATCTGGAAGTCTGAGATTTGCCGGATTTATACCCTGATCCTCGCGCGGGCCAGCAAACTCTATCGCAACAATCAGGGGGAACATTGGCAGAGCATTCGGCGTATCGCCAGAACCAATACCAAACTACTCAAAAGTATCTGGCATCAGGTACCGGAAGTGTTGGATATTCTGGTGCACAGCAAAGCTGGCAGTTTCAGCGAGGTGCGCGATTCGGTGAATGTATTGGTGCGGGACACGACCTATCAAAATATCATCAGATGTCTACGAGACATCGACGAGGATGAATATCTGCCATCCATCGTGGTGGAGCCCATTGAAACACCAACTTCTGCTCTGGAAAAGCACAAAGGACTGGCGCAATATCTGATCATTGCCCTGCTAAATGCCTTCCACAAATACTTCTCGCCTGACGACCGCAACTTCAATGTTCGGATCAGTATTCCCTGGCACCGCTATGTGGTCAAGGAAACTGATTTCCCGCAGAAACTTTATCAGCACAAAGGATCAGTAGAATGGTCCAAGGAAAAACTGAAAGAGTTTATCAGCAAGCGAATTGAGTGGGAATTCCGGCGGGTAGGGCGCCGCTATTCAATCCCCACCAATAAAAGTGCCTGGAACATCTTGTTTGATGACAAAGTGGAAAATGGCTGGTGTCATCCGGTGGTCGCAGAAGACAGCTTTGATTACTTCCTGCGCCATACTCACTACCGGGCAAGGGACATCCTGCGTCTGGCGCGGGAAACCCTGATCGAGGCCGCCAAACAAATGCGGATGGACGTAGATGAGGTACTGAAAACAGAGCGTATCAGCGCTAAAATCATCACCAGCACCTTTCACAAAGTCGGCCAGCCCATTACCAAACAATTGATTGAGGAAGGCAATCGACGCTTTCCAGGCCTAGCCAAGGTAACGGATCGTCTCTCCGGACTGCCGCTGCCGTTTACGACCGATGAGTTGAAGAAACGCTTGAAGCCCCTGGACATTCCCTTCAATGATGCCATCCACATGCTGTGGGAATCAGGTATACTGGGGGTGATGCTCGAACCAAATTCGGATAAGGCTTCCCGCCGACTGGCACTCGGTTTCACCGAGCGGGGCAAGCGAGTCTACACCAATAAACTCAACCAACGACACGAAATCTGGACCTGGTTTGAACACAATCATGAAGGGACTGCTTCTGAGATTTTGTCCAAACTCACCCAGATGAACTGCGGCAAATTTGGACTGGTTTTACATCCCAAAACCTTTGAACTCTTCTTCCCCAATCCTGCCGAATTACACTGCCCCATCGGTTGTTGAGTCGGCAGTCAGATGCCAAAGGACGCCATCACCCTGCCATCTCAATCAATTTGTTGAGGGTGCGCCAATTGCGGGTGGTGGCGTTTACTTTGAGTTTTTTCTCAAACAAATTGTTGCTGAGCTTGGAGGTACCCCGCCCATCCGGGGAAAAGAGGTAAAGACTTTTTCCCTGAATCACATACTGCTCAGGTGAATAATCCACTTCGGCCAGGACATCAATCTGCGCTTGCGCAGGGACCGATTCCAAAAAGGTGAGGTACACCCGCTTCAGATCTTCCGCAGCAAACGGATTGTTTTGTGCGGCCTCCCGCAATTCTTCCGGTGTACGGATCAGCGTCGGTACGTCAAAAGCGTAGTGTCCGGCAATCTTATTTCTGATCTCTTGCGCAAGTTGGGCCGCGTTTTCGTTTTGGCTGTCAAAGACAATGTTGCCGCTCTGGATATAGGTCCGGATGTTTTCGTAAGGAAGTTCGGCCAGTTGCTCGCGCAATTCCGCCATGCGGATCTTTTTTTGTCCGCTCACATTGATGCCGCGCAGGAGAGCGATGTAGGTGTTCATGGAGAAAATGGATTTGCCGGAAATTGGGAATTGGTGGGGGGAAAGGCAAACCGCTTTAGCTTTTCTTCTCGGGATCAGTCTTTTGTTGATCAAGGAAGGCTATGGTTTCGGCTACAATTTTGTCGATGAGAATATGTAGTCTGATATGGCCAATGATCCCATTGTAATTCATGATTCTTTTCCACTGCTTTCTCTGGGGCGTCCATTCATACATGCGAAAATTGATCTGCCTTGCCCTAATCTCGCCTGGAAAGCTAATTTTCACCTTCTGTGAATCTGACTTGACAAATGAAACCCTCTTTTTAAGCTCTGCTGTCAGGTTCCATCTTTGAGCTTCATGCAGGTTTGGAATGCGAGCAATCTCCTGCCACAAACGTTTTTTACACTCTTCAATAAAGGTGTCAGGCTGATCAGTAAGTCGTTCCTGGCTGATGTGAAAGGTATAAAATCGATTCAGATCATCGCAACTATATGTCAGCGGACACTCATCGACCAATTCCATCCTTCCAAGTAGCAGGTAAGGCTTTGTTTCCGTTCCTGGTAGAGTTTGATGCTCGATGATATCCACTTGTTGAATGTCCACGAGTTTTCTGACTGCATCATGCGCCGCTTTATATTGTCGGGGATCTTTGTCCTGTACAATGAGAAAAGGAGATAGTCGTGAAAAACATTCCTGGAAGTAATAGGTATCCGAAACAATCAGTTCCCCAGTATTAGGGACCTTGATACCTTTTTGTACTTGTGATGCAATCACCTGGGAAAGATAGTTCCGATTCAAGTTGTCAGGAAGGGAGCGTAATCTGAGATGAATATCGTCCTGGAATCGCTCTTGAAAGTCTGCATTGGGATTGATCTTGTATTCAATCCGTGGCGTATATGCCCCCAAGCTTCTATAGGGATTGGAAATCGGGGAAAGTGGCTGACAGATCTTTTGCTGCTGCACCTCAACTGACTGACAAGCCAGAAATAGTAGGATCATCCCCCAGGTAGCTCTCATCAGACTCATGCTTTTTTGGCATTTTCCAGAATCAGCAGGCAAATTTCATTGAGATGAGCAGTGAGACGATAGCGGATGTTGATGGCTGGAAAGGCAAGAAACTCCTTCCATTCCAATGTTGCCTCGTCCCAATAATGCATGATCAGATTTCTACGGCCCAGCAGAATGTTTCGCGGAACGGATACGCCCAGTCTGCCTTCTCCAACGAAATACACATTGGTCCGCGCCAGTGCGTATTGCGTAAGGACGGATTTTCGGACTTCAGAAGTACCGATCATGGTCCCTAGATGCGCTTGCCAGAGCCTTTGCAATTCCTGCTCAAATTCTTGCTGGCTCAGGCTTGTCTCGAACGTAATGGTATCAACATCAGGTGGAATGAGATCAGAGAGGTCATCCCCATCATCCCAACCATAGTTGATACTGTCCCGAAAACTCACCAGAAAATAAACCGGATGGTCGAGGGAGTCGCTGGTCAGCGTAGTAGAGCGAAATCCAGTAAGGCTGGCAGGCGGGAAGGGCATTTCTTCCGGATGGGGCCGTAGATCTGATGGATGAATGGCAATGCGTAAAGGTGAATAAGGTTCCAGGCATTCTCTCGTATAAAAGCGATCTGTCTTGAGCGTGTCGCTGCCTCTTATGGTCAGATTGGTGGCAATCTCACGTCCGATTTTCCGGTGTAGAAAAAATTCCCGGAAAACATCTTTTGCTAATACTGAATCATGCAGGAGCAGCCGCGGTTTTAGATGATTCCGTAAGTCTATGAATACACTATACTCCTGACTGATGGCATAAGCTGGGACAATGGAATCGGTCCGCAAAGGTGAAAAGCCGAATAAGCTTACGCTTTCTGTGCAGGCACTTCCATCCAATTGTAACGGCAGGCTTTTCGGCTTTAGCTGCCCACAAGCGAGGAAAATAAGCGCAAAAAGGAAATAGCTGTACTTCATGATGTGGCTGATAGTTGTAACAATAATTCGGCCTCGACTTTGGCCTGATCCATGATGCGCCCCAGGCGCAGATGGCCTCTGGCCCAATGATGGTCAAATACACGCTCCCAACCGCCGGATTGCTCGTTCCAGCGACGCAGACGAAAACGTAATTCTTTGAGCTGGAGCCTTCTGGGGTAGCGCAGATAGATTTTCGTTGGTGCCACCACTTCAATCTTTACTCGCTCCCGTATGGCGGCCTGAATCGCCGCTTTTTGTTGGGCGCTGAGACCCATGATCCGATTGATTTTCTCCCAATACCGTCTTTTCAGCTCAACTGCGAAGCTGTCGGCATTGACGGGGAGATCATAGGTGGTTTCAAAAGAATCGAAATATGTGTCCCAATCCACACAGTCGCCTGCTTCGCTGCAAAGGGCTTCTTCTTCGATCATGGAATACATGAGCACGACCTGATCATCCTTTAGCCTGGATGGTTTGATTTTGATCTGATCCTCTATCTCTCCTACACCAATTTTGCGCAGGGCATTGGTGGCTGCGCCAAAGTCCGCCAGTTCTTCATTCTGAAGGATAAGCTGAGGCTGATAGCCCTCAAATGCAGAGCGACAGTGATAATAGCCGCCTTCTACCGGAGCACCCTGATAACCAGTCCGTAAGCTGTGCCGGGTCGAAAGCATGATCGAGTGGACATACCTGAAGCGAGCGCGGCCAGATCTGATAAATGCAAGGCTTTCATCCAGGGCCTCCTCAGTTTCAGATAGCTCAAAATC
The DNA here is from genome assembly GCA_039815525.1 of Bacteroidota bacterium. GTDB lineage: Bacteria > Bacteroidota > Bacteroidia > J057 > J057 > JBCAWW01. Next base: position 14,849 of record JBCBZF010000002.1, read on the forward strand.
TTGATCCGGATCTTGAGAATACACGATGCCGATTGAGTCTGCATGCAGACCTTCGATGGACATGAAGTGGATTCTGTCCTGACAATCGGTAGAAGGCGTTTGAACCCGGGCTTTGCCGCAGGCCAGCCAAAAAAGCAGCAAGACAAAAAAATAGAAGCGCATGAAATTGTGCCAAATGGTTGTGCTGCCATTATAGCATTTTCATAGATGTTTCCCAAGCTGCCTATTGACGCAGATTGTTGAAATGCTGTTTGAGCTGCTCAAAGCCTTCGACTTCTTCCGGAATCACAATCTCACCATTACTGTTGAGCCAGTTGAAATCTTTGTCCCGGATCCGGATCCGGTCGTCATTGATGCTGATAGACAGGATGTTGCGGTAGGCAATGCTTTTGTCAGGCTTCATGCCATAGCGGCTTTTGTTTCTTGCCTGCGCAAATTGATTGATCACATTGAGATCGGCCTTGTTGTGAACCAGGGACACCTGATTTGCTTCCACCACAAAGCGCATGGCTTTGGCCATGTTGTTCATCCGAAACCACATCATCCCAAACATATAAGCAATGATCATCAGGAACCAATGGAATTTTGCGATCAAATATTTGAACACATCTCCATTCCCTTTGGCCATCCCCCAAATGAGGAGCATCATCGCGGCAAAGACAGCTAAAAACATCATGGTCATGCGCAAGGCTTTGCGGATGGCATATTGTCCACTGCGGTCGGGATGAATCTGGTAAGTAGTCATGGGTTAAATCTTTTGTGTAAAAGATACATTAAAAATAAGCAAGGTTGGAAGATCATCAAATTATTTTTCTTCTTTCTTTATTGGTATGAATGCACGCTTACAGAAAATGCAGTGGCGGAATTGGGCTTGGATACCAGCCATTGGAATCGCCTGGTTGCTGACCATGGGACAGGATCTGGCATCGAGCTGGCGTTTTGGGACGGGTTACTTTTGGTCAGAGTCGCTTCTGTTTAGTCTCTATTGGCCATTGTTATTGCCGGTTGGCGTGATCCTGATTCGACGATTTGCTACCCGTCCGGGATCTCTTTTGGTTCTGGCGGTGATGAGTAATTTGGTTCACCTGGTGATGTGGAGTCTTTTGATCGCTTTGGTTTCGCACACCATGATGCGTTTTCCTTTTGCACTGGGACGCTTGCTGGAAAGAGCTTTGGTCGATGAGTTCTTATGGGGCATGGTCCTGCATGTTTTGCTATGGCATTTCCTGACCAATGAAAAAAAGCATGCAGGAGAAGCAAGATCTTATCGTTCATTTCTCAAACTTCGGGATGGAAAGGGAGAACATCTGATGGAAGTTGACAAAGTTTTGTTCATGAAAAGCGACCGACCTTATCTCGCGGTTTGGACGGAGTCTGGGAAATATCTGATCTCTGAGAGCCTGCAGTCGGTTGCAGCCCAACTTGACCCGGCCTGTTTTGTCAGGGTTCATCGGTCCACCATTGTGAATCTCAACAAAGTTGTTTCCTATGCTTCCCGTGGCAATGGCGACTATGATGTAAGGCTTTCGGATGAAAGCCAGATTCGCCTTAGCCGCCGTTATCGTGATCACTTTTTACACCAGCTCCAAAGCACGCAACTCCGCCCAGCCCAAAGCTGAAACCGCTCAGACGATTGGTGGAAATAATTCTGTTGTGGGAGTGTTTCTTCGGGGAAAAACAAACCCATGAAGTCTTTCTGTCTTTGTCTGCTTTTCTTGTTAAACCTCATGCTGCTCACCGCCCAACTGCCACCTTGTCAGGGCTGTGAAGCATTGTTTGGCTATCATCTTTTACCACATCAGGACACCATACCGGCCTTTGATCCTGCCGGAGAAAAACTGTGTATTCGTGGCCGCGTATTCGATTCAAATCAACAAGCAGCGGCGGGTGTCATTCTCTATATCTATCATACGGATCAATCGGGTTTGTATGCCAACCAAACTGATCCATCATTTTGGGGGAGCGTTCACGGCGATCGGCGGACATGGATACAGAGCGACAGTCTTGGTCGCTACCAATTTTACACCAATCGACCCGCTGGCTATCCCAATCGGAATGATCCCGCTCACATCCATATTTTTGTCCAATTACCAGGCCATTTTCCTACCTATATTGACGTGATTGAATTTGATGATGATCCCCGCCTGACCCCATCAATCCGATCCCAAAGAAACAGAAGAGGCGGGTCCGGTATTCTGTGTTTGGCGAGGGAAAAAGACTGGTGGATTGGAGAAAGAGATATTTACCTGAAAGATGTCTATTCGCATTCTCACGGTCATCGGTTTCAACTTGGAGCAGAATCATCCCGTCTGGCATGGAAAGGCACCAAAATGCAGGGGCTGGGAAAACATGAAGGAAACATTGCCGTCAAAACTGGCGGATGGCAATTTCAGTCTGGAGAATTGACAAATGGATTTGCGGTTTTTGATCTTCGGGAAATCAACATCACTGATATACCTGCGCATGAAATCGTTCCGCGCCGCCGCTTGAAGGCCCATTTGCAGTCTCCTGACTTTTTCGATGTCGAGCGATTTCCAGTCGCCTGGTTTCAGTTGACATCCTCAGAACATCTGCAAGATGACCAATATCGGCTCTCTGGTATGCTTCATTTGAAGGGCCGCAGTAAAACAATTTCTACTACCGCACAGATCTCTGACAACCAATCAAATATGACAATCAATTTCAGTCTTCACCTCAAACGCTCAGATTGGGGCATTGCCACTGCGAATGGCCTGGAAGATTTGTGGTTGGATGAAAGCATCTTGCTGAACGTTCATCTGCTAGGGGAAAGAGAATAGCTCATTTCCATTTCTCAGCTGACTTCTGTATTTAGGGCAAAATTCATCCCCATGCCATTCCGCACCATTGACGAGTCCCGCACCGAAATCACCGAACTGATGGTTCCCTCTTATGCCAACTTTGGTGGCAAGGTGCATGGTGGCTATGTTTTATCAGTAATGGATAAAATTGCCTACGCCTGTGCCACCCGCCATGCGCGAGAATACTGTGTAACTGCATCAGTAGATACGGTCGACTTTCGCTATCCGATTGAAGTGGGGACCATGCTCCGCATGTTGGCCTCGGTCAATTATGTCGGCAATTCGTCCATGGAAATTGGCATCCGGACAGAGACGCATGATATCCGCAGTAGTGAGACCCATCACACCAATACGTCTTACTTCACCATGGTCGCCATCGGCGAAGATGGCAAAAGCAAATCGGTTCCCGGACTGATTCTCCAAAGCCATGACGATGTACGTAGATTTCTGGAAGGCATGGCCCGCCGCAAAATGAAACGCCAGTACAGCCGGGCGCGGAGTGATCTCAAAACCACCGTGGACATTGAGGAGGCTCTGAAGCAGTTGGCCGGGGAGAAGTGTGAGATAAAGTTGACTTGATAAATAATTGAGGTTTCGAAAAAAAAATGTAATATTGAAGTAAGCTTCGGGGATTCACAATCTCCTTGCACAACCAGAACCACATCTAATTATTCATTCTGAGCTTGCCTTTCCTCTTTGAGGAGAGCCGAATGCATTGGCACAGCTATGTCGTCGGAAACGGGCCCTTTCCGAACAGAGATGCTATGTCATCTGATGAATGATTTTACACAACCATATCCATTCTTAATCATGAAAAACGTATTGATTTTTATATGCCTGGGCATGATCCTGGCAGCCCCCGCTTTTGCCCAAAACACCTGGACCAATAGCAGCATTGAAACGCGAACCCAGGGAAAATTGACGATCGGAGCGTTGGCTCAGTACAACGATAGGAGGACGTATACAGTTGATGAAAATTCGCAGTTTAATTTGTATGTACGAACCATAGGTAATCGAAATGCCACAAATTATGGCCTGTATAATACGATGAATACTTCCGGTACCGGTACGCGCTATGGGATTTACAATTATGTTTACAACAGCACCAATACGACAAATTATAAGTATGGTCTGTATACATTGGTGCAAGGTCAACAGCGAACCATTGGGGTCTATTCGCGGATCTTCAACAATGATCTCAACTCATATGCTGGTTACTTTGATGGGAAGGTCGTCGTTCGGACCAGCTTTGGTGCCAATATGGATGCATTTGGTGTCTGGTCATCTCCAACTGTATATGGATTTTTGGTAAAGGGAGATGGTCGGGCATTTGCTAATACCATCAATGTACGGGGATACAATTCATTCAACTTACTGGAAGGAACGATTCGCTATACCTCCAATGGAGGGTTTGAAGGATATGGTCCCAATGGTTGGGGAAGCCTCGGTGGTGGCGGTGGTCTCTGGATAAAAGACGGAAATGATATCAGCTATGATAATGGAAATGTATTCATTGGTACAACCCCCTCTGATTACAACAACCCTGATGAGTATATGTTGCTCGTACACGGGAAGGGAATTTTTGAAGAAGTGAGAGTCCAGGAGTTTGGAAATTGGCCGGATTATGTTTTTTCCAATGACCACAATCGGCTGAAACTGGCTGAATTGAAGGATTTCGTTGAGAAAGAACATCATCTTCCGGGGGTACCCTCAGCTGCAGAAGTAGAAGCTCAAGGCGGATTTGATCTGGGAGAAATGGATCGCGTACTTTTGGAAAAGGTGGAAGAGTTGACGCTGTACATCCTGGAATTGAAGGCAGAGAATGATGATCTCAAAGCACGAATTGAAGCATTGGAAAAATAACCAGCATGATCATGAAGATAAACATAAGAGATATCGCGATCTGGCTCCTGCTCTGTCTGTCTCCGTTTATGTCCATCGGACAATGTGACAATGGTATTCAGTGTCGGGTCAGGGTATTGGTTGCCATTGACCCAGCCTGGGCAAGTGGTAAGACCGATGCCACAATCATTCAGCAGGCGGAAGACATGATCGCAACCGCGAATACGATTATTGGGCAAAGTATTGATCCTCAAACACTGTCAGCGGGTGGATCTGCCCTGATTGACTATGGCCTTACCCTGGCAGGTGTGGAAGTCTTTCAGGCAGACCCGTTCCAGTCAGGGAGCACCAACTGCCCATTTACTCAGAATATTGCGAGCCGCTTGCTGTGTAGAATGTCAAATAACGATTTGCCAGAATTTGAAAACTGGATGAATCATTATCGGGCTGATGTTGGCATCATCGTCAGGCAATTAAATACTGGTGTATTGGGCCAGGCCATCCAAAATGGCTATTCGACTTCTCCCTTCATCGTTTTACCTTCTTTAGGGGGAAAGATTCTAGCGCACGAATTAGGTCATGTAGTAGGGTGTGTACATGGATGTGGAGATTTAAGTGGGATAAAGGATCAAGCTTGTGGTTCGGCAGGAGAAGGATATGATGGATTGACCTATCGGACTCTGATGTGTCAGTCAGGACAGACCATAGATTTTTATTCCAATACGTGGAGATTCGTAAACAATGACCCAATGAAACCAATGGGAGACAGCAAACATAACTGTGCATGTGTCGTTGCGACGAATACGCCTGATCTCACGTGTTTCAATGAACCATCTGCTGCGAAAACGCAGGGACCGTCTATGGATGTGAGCTTTCATCTATATGCAGACCACCGGGTCTTAGAATCTTATACCATTCAACCCAATCCCGGTACAAATTATATCGTTGAACCGGATGCAAAATTCGTGATCCGAACCGGAGATTTTGTCGATCTGAAAGCAGGATTCTGGGCCAAGGAAGGCGGAAACTTCCGTGCAAGGGTGAAAGGATGCTACCCATCGGATCCCAATAATGTGCCGGATGTCTTTCGAACTAAATCTGGAAACCCGACCTTTTCAGAGTCCTTGGAGCCAATTGCTCCCTTCGACTTTAGCATCCAGCCCAATCCTTTTCAAGACAATATGCTCCTGAAGCTGGAAATGCTGGCGGAGAGAAATGTTTCGATTCAGGTATTGAATACACAGGGCCAGATTGTTGAGCGAATACTTGAGCAGGAGACCTTGCCCATCGGTCCGATGGAACGCAAAATAGATACCCGTCAGTGGGCCAAGGGATTGTACATCATCCGCGTCATCGGTGATGGACAAATCTTGTCGAGAAAAGTGATCAAACAATAGGCAAGCATCTGGTTTTAATACATGTCCGCTTTCGACTTTCATGTTTTGAAAGGAGAAAGCGGTTTTCATTTTTCCTTCCTCACTCTGTACACCACAATCGGCAGCCCTTCATAATTCAACGCAAAGTCTGGCGACATGCCATTGCGAATCGCCACCTTCTGCGATGGCAGATTGTCTGCATGAATCATCGAGATGACGCTGTCAGATAACTGCTGTTCAAAAGCAACTTGCTTGCAAAACTGCGCTGCCTCGCTGGCAAAGCCCTTACCCTGGACAGTCGGATGCAGATGATAGCCCACCTCCCATTCCACTTTTCCTTTCACGTTTTGGCGAATCAAACCCGCTTGTCCGATCAGGCCCGGCTGATCAATGCGTTCCAGTGCATAGAGGCCACCGCCATTGCGGCGGTAGCGAGCCTGTTGCCGCAGAATCCAGCGGCGGGCGTAAGCATCCAACTCACCGGTTGGCGGCAAAAAATGGACACTTTCCGGATGGGAAAAGTGTTCTACCAAAGTTGCGTGATCACGCAAACTGAGATAACGAAAGCGAAGCCTTTCGCTGGTCAATCCATCTAGCATATCAGATTCCGACTTTTTTCCATTTTCCCTGACGAAACAAGATCACGGCAATGACCGCCAAAACCGTTTCGCTGGCTGCCACCGCAATGAATACACCCAATGGCCCCATTTCGAAAAACTTGGCCAGCGTCCAGGCCAGCGGAATTTGTATGATCCAGAATGCCACCACATTGATCATGGTGGGGGTAAAAGTATCTCCGGCACCATTGAAAGCCTGGGAGGTCACCATGCCGAAGGCGTAGGCGATGTATCCAAGGCAAATGATGCGCAAGGCAAGGGTGCCATATCCCAATGCCTCGGCATTTTGGGTAAAGATGCCAATAATGGGTTCTGCCAATAAGCCAAACACAACCGACACGGCCAGCAGAAAGAGCATATTGTAAATAGATGCCTGCCAGACTGACTTTTCCGCACGTTCTGGTTGGCCTGCTCCCAGATTCTGCCCCACCAGGGTAGCGGCGGCATTGGCCATGCCCCAGGCGGGCAGGATGGTAAAGATGATCACCCGGATGGCAATGCCATATCCATTGACTGCGGCATCACCCGATTCTGCTACGATTGCCACCAAAAACAGCCAACTGGCAGAGCCAATCAGATATTGTCCCATTCCCCCCGAAGCCACTTTCAGCAAGCGCAGAATCACATACCATACGATTTTTACGCTGTCTTTTGTGAGGCGAATAATGGATTTACTCCCAAAGATCAAGACCCAGAACTGAAATAATACACCAATGAATCTTCCGGTATTGGTCGCTACTGCTGCGCCGCTTACCCCCATCCCTTCAATCGGGCCAAGCCCAAAAATGAAGAGTGGATCGAGAAAAATATTCAGACCATTCGACAGAATCAGGGCCCGCATTGCCAGAGACGCATCCCCTGCCCCACGAAAGATGGCATTGTTGAGAAACAGAAACATGATGCTCAGATTGCCGACCAGCATGACTTGGGTATAGCCCTTGCCATCTTCAATCAGCTTTTCAGAACCGCCCATCAGTCTGAGAATATCTTCTGAAAAAAAGATCCCAACCAGCATGATCAGCACTGCCATCGCCACGCCAATAACAAGGGATTGCGTAGCGGCTTCTTCTGCACCGGCTTCATCTTTTTCCCCAATGCGCCTGGCCACCATCGCGGTGGTCGCCATGGCCAAACCAAAAGCGACTGAGTAGACCAGAAACATGACAGATTCAGTGAGTGTTACGGCGGCCGCGGCTTCTACACTGATCATGTTGACAAAGTAAGTATCAACAATGGCGAAAAGCGATTCCATGGACATCTCAAGCACCATCGGGACGGCCAGGAGAAAAATGGCCCTTCGAATACTGCCTTCCGTAAAATTGCTTTCATCGCCACGGATGGCGATCAGTAAATCGTCGATGAATGTTTGCATGTAGTGTGGCTAGCGGTGGAAATATGCCTACGCGCATCGGAAGTGGAAGTTGCAACATCTGGCAGGATATTCCACAGAATATTTTGGAATCCATACGCTTCCGTATCTTTCCGCCATGAAAATCGCCGATATCCAGATTCAGCAGGAGCATCTTGCTCTGACCCGCCCCTACACCATTGCCTACAAAACGGTTTCGGATGTGGAAAACTGTTTTGTCAAAGTCATCCTTGACAATGGGATCATCGGTCTTGGGGCGTCGAATCCCAGTAAGCAGGTCGTTGGAGAAACGGTCAGCGATGTGGTCAGGCTGCTGAAGGAAAAAGCGAGTCGCTTTATAGGTGCGGATATCCGCGAACTGGCGAAGCTATGGCATGATTTGGAGGATGACTTTTCCCAATCTCCAGGTTCAATGGCCGCGCTGGACATCGCCTTCCATGATGCCTTTACCCAATATCTTGACATTCCTTTGGCCCGCTTCCTTGGCCAGCAGCACATCAGTTTACCCACCAGTATCACCATTGGGATCAAAAATGTCGCGGAAACGATTGAAGAAGCGGAGGAGTACCAGGGACGTGGCTTTCGGATTCTGAAAGTCAAATTGGGCCATTCACTGGAAGAAGACATTGAGCGTCTGGTCAAGCTGCGGGAGCGTTTTGGCAAAAGTATGGGGATACGGGTGGACGCGAATCAAGGCTATACCATCGAACAATTGCTGGATTTCTGGCAGCGGATTCTACCGCTGGATATCGAACTGATTGAGCAACCACTCAAAGCAGATGTGATCGAGCCGATGCGCGATTTGCCGGAAGGCCTGCGCCTGAAAATTGCCGCTGATGAATCACTGGTGAATGTCCGGGATGCCTTTCGGCTCAGCCAGCCCAGTCCGGCCACTGGCATTTTCAACATCAAACTGATGAAGTGCGGCGGAATTCACCAGGGCCTGCGGATTGCAGAACAAGCCCGTCTCGCTGGCTGCGAGCTGATGTGGGGCTGCAATGACGAAAGTATCATCAGCATCAGTGCCGCCCTCCATGCCGCTTTCGCCTGCAAACACACCCGATACCTCGATCTTGATGGCAGCCTTGATCTGGCCAGAGATTTGGTACAAGGCGGTTTTGTGATTGAAAATGGCGAAATGGGTCTGGCCGGTGGCAACGGCCTGGGCGTGAGAGCCATCTGATGTAATTTTTTGGAGCCTTGCCCGACCGATGGAAAAAGACTCCTATGCATTTTTTATCCAAAAAATTCCGCAAACGCCTGCTCTTCGGCGGCATGATCAGTAGTATGTTTGCCCTGATCCTACTGATCGGTTTTCTCCTCAGTCCATCTCTTAGCTATGCCCACCAGCATCAACATGGGCAAGTCAGTATTTTTCACAATCAACCCATAGAAGTTGATCTAACCGACGCAATTGATCAGGCCCTTTGTCGCATCCAGACCGCTGATCTGTATGATGAAGACGTCAGGTTCAAACTTGCGCTGGAATCAGAGGCGTTTTATCCGCAGCTTGTGAAAGCAATCCTTGGAGATGATGTGGTCAAAGCCTTTGCCAATCAGTCAGTTGTGCTGGCTGAGCGGAGGCAAAATCGCTTCTTTTGGCAGGGGAAAAAGTTTCTTTCTGCTCAGTTGCTGGCTCATGCCTTGGTTCACAATCTTCAATTCCGGCATCACGGGTTTTGGGACGCCAATCCACTGGGAAGGCATGCTGAATGGAAATGGGAAGGTTATGCTGAATACATTGCCTTTGGCAATCAATATGGCTGGCGCAGAATCCTGAAAGCCTATTTGCAAGCACCTGAAGACGATTATTCTTTCGTGGAATTTGACCAGGGAGAAGGCACGATTCGATTGCACATTCGCTTTCTCATCATGGTGGCATATTCTCTGGAGGAAAAAGGCATGGATTACGAGCGTTTGTTGGCGGATCAAACCCCTTTCATAGAAATCTGGCAGGAGCTTGTCAATCGCTAAAATCATCCTTCATTCCAACTATTGCAGGATTTTTGTGTCTATATCAATGATAACGACACAATTTCTGACACTTTATTTTCACAACCATGGAGACACTCAACAATGGGAGGGCGAGCATCAAACAGCACTTTGACGGACTGGAAATCACCATCCCTTCCCCTAAACATTGGTTTGCCCTCATCTTTGGTACGCTTTGGTTAGGCGGTTGGGTGATGGGACTGACCACAGTCGGCAGACATTTTTCTTTTCAGGAAATCTTATCAGGGGCAGAAGGCAGTGCTGATTGGTTCATGCTCATCTGGCTACTCTTCTGGACGATTAGTGGGCTAACCGTAATTGGCCTGTTGTTGTGGGGATATTTTGGGAAAGAAAGCCTGTTGCTTCAAAACAGTCAGGTGGTGTTTCGCCGACACATCTTCGGGATCGGCATGACAAAGGTTTTTGATAAGTTTTCCCTAAAGGATTTTCGGTTCAATCCTGTTGTGATAGGTCGTTGGAGCAGGCGGAGCCGCTATGCCATGTGGGGCATCGGCACCGGCAAAATCAAATTTGACTACGGTATGAAAACCTACTCGCTGGGCCTTGGCCTGGATGATGCAGAAGCAAAGCACATCGCTACGCTCCTGGCTGAGAAAGTCCGGTCACTTACGACATGAAAAAAGAGACAGCTTTACAGGCTGTCTCTCCATTCTGATGAATTACTTTTCCTAAATCCGATCGACCACCAATTTGTAGTTCGGATCTTCCATCACATTCACTTCGACCACTTCAGCTGCATTGGTGAGAAGCTTGCGACAGTCAGGACTCAAATGCTTCAGGTGAACTTTCTTCCCGGCTTTGTGATAGCGTTCGGTGATTTTTCCTAAGGCTTCAATCGCGGACATATCCACCACCCGGCTTTCGGCAAAGTCAATCACCACTTCCTCTGGATCGTTTTGGACATCAAATTTCTGGTTGAAAACGGTAACGGAACCGAAGAAAAGAGGGCCGTAAATCTCGTAGTATTTGACGCCATTTTCGTCAAAACGCTTGCGGGCACGGATGCGCTTGGCATTGTCCCAGGCAAAAACCAGTGCAGCGATGATGACCCCGATGATGACGGCCAGGGCCAGATTGTGCAGGACCGCTGTGATCAGCGTTACCAGGACCATCACAAAGACATCCGAGCGTGGCATTTTATTGAAAATCTTGAGGCTGGCCCATTCGAAGGTGCCAATCGACACCATGATCATCAGGCCTGTCAGGGCAGCCATCGGCATTTTTTCAATCAGACCGGCACCAAACATGATGAAGACCAACAGCATGACCGAAGCCACAATACCAGACAAGCGTGCTCTTGCCCCGGAGGAAATATTGATCAGACTTTGGCCGATCATTGCACAACCACCCATGCCTGAGAAAAAGCCAGAGAGAATATTGGCCAGGCCCTGGGCCACCGCTTCTTTGTTCCCGCGGCCACGAGTTTCGGTGATCTCATCGATGATGTTGAGCGTCAGCAAGCTTTCAATCAGTCCGACGCCTGCCATGATGGCGGCATAAGGGAAAATGATCATCAGCGTTTCCAGGCTCAATGGCACATCTGGAAAATGGAGTGGCGGAAACCCACCCTGAATGGAGGCCATGTCTCCCACCGTTCTGGTGTCAAGATTGAACAGCACCACGATGCCAAATATTGTCAGGATGGCAACCAGCGAAGCCGGAATGGCTTTGCTGAGTTTGGGCAGGCCCCAGATCATCAGCATGGTGAGCAGGACCAGTCCGCCAAACAGATAGAGTTGGGGACCACTGAGCCAGGCACCACTGTCATCCTTGAACTGATCAAGTTGCGACATGAAGATGATGATGGCCAGTCCATTGACGAAACCAAAAATCACCGGATGGGGCACCAGCCGCATCAGTTTGCCGAGTCGGAGCAGACCGGCTGCAACCTGAATCAGACCAGCCAGGACCACCGTGGCAAAGACATATTCCACCCCATGATTGGCCACCAGCGTAACCAGAATCACCGCCACCGCTCCGGTTGCACCGGAAATCATACCGGGACGGCCGCCCAGAATGGAGGTGATCAGCCCCATCGTAAAGGCAGCGTACAGCCCTGTAAGCGGCGATAAGCCAGCAATGAAGGCAAAAGCCACCGCCTCCGGTATCAGCGCGAGTGCAACCGTCAAGCCAGATAAAACTTCGGTTTTGTAGTCAACTTTTTGCGAGAGATCGAAGAGATTAAAGAGGTTTTTCATGCAAAAAAGCGCGTATAAGTGTCTTTCTGGAAGGTATTTTTTCCAGGAGGATTGATGGATGAAAATGTGGGGGGAAGGCTTAGGGGAAAAGCTCTGTTTATGACGATGGTGAATACTACTTCTGCATTCAGGGGTGCAAACGTAGCGATTTTTTAGGTGGGAACCAGCGTTGGCGAAAGATTTTACAGAAGATTGATCTCTGGATAAAAAAGATGGGTAAAACCACAGGCTTGCTACAACTGTCAAAAGCTTTCCATCTTTTGAAAGCCTCAGCTTTTTTCGCATCTTTCGCCTAACAACCAAGCACCATGAAAGCAAGCAACCTATTCTGTCTAAACCACACCTGAGTCTTGTCTTACGTACAGGCTCAATTCACTTATTCCTTTTTGGAAAAGGGTAATCCATTTTTCAATCACACATCACACTTTCGGAACACATGGCAAAAATCAAAAACATCGAAGGCCGTACCAATGGCGAAATCCAGCATGCACTTGACAATGGCGGAAAATTTGTGGTATTCCAATACTGCATTTCCATTGTGGTCATGACCTTCAAGCGCGGCAGTGATATTTATTTTATCCCCCCTGGAGAATCAACCGTCAAGCACAGCATCGGATTTACTCTGCTGACCCTGATCCTCGGCTGGTGGGGCATCCCCTGGGGACCGATTTATACCATCGGATCGCTGGCAACCAATCTGGGGGGCGGCAAGGATGTAACCGCTGAAGTGCTGCAAGCCCTCAATTACCAGAATGCTGGCTCCTGATCGAGGCTGTCTTCCTTTTTCGTATGCACAAAAGCAAGAGAAAAGAGACAGCCATGCGCTGTCTCAACATCTTAGAAACAGGTTCTTACCAAAATCAACAAGGCGAAAACATTCAGATCCAATCCCTGCAGCAAAAAGCGCTTCAGGGAACGATCCTGTATCGGCCTGAACGGCTGCAGGCATTGATGCAAGCGGATATACCCACTCCCCGCTTCAATACTGTTTTTGCGGTCAATGATTTGACCACATTGGATTCGGTTCGGGCAGAATTTCCGCAGGATAATCACGTTTTATGCCTCAATTTTGCCTCTGCCCGCAATCCGGGCGGTGGTTTTCTGAAGGGCAGTCAGGCCCAGGAAGAGAGCATTGCCCGCGCCACCGGGCTTTATCCCTGCCTGCTGAAAGCAGAAGATTATTATCTCGCCAATCGGCGACATGATTCCTGCATCTACACCGACCACATCATTTATGCCCCGGCGGTGCCGGTTCTGATGGATGAAGATGGCCATCTGATGGAACGCCCGATTACCACAGCGGTGCTGACCGCTCCGGCCGTCAACGCAGGTGTCGTTTTGCGACAGGAGCCAGAAAAGGCTGACCAGATTGTGCCGCGCATGCGGCAACGCATCGATATGGTCCTGGCCATTTGTCGGGAACAAGCGCATGAAACCTTGATCTTAGGCGCCTGGGGATGTGGCGTTTTTCGCAATGATCCAGTGGTGATTGCCAAACTTTTTCATGAGTTGCTGATTGGTAAGTATGCCGGACAATTTCGGCGGGTCATTTTTTCGGTTTACGCCCGGGACGACCGCTTTATTCAGCCTTTCGAACAACATTTTTTATCCTAATCTCTCCCCATCATGAGCGACGAACATCAGGAAACCTCCGAATCAGGTGCGCCGATATACCGCCACGAGGCCGATGAAGAAAGAGAGGCCATGCTGCCACCGGCGGAGGTCAAAGCGCTGGAAGAGATCACGGATCATATCGAAGCGCACATTGGTCCGGTAGAGATGGTTTTCCATGAGATGGTCTCAGACCGTATTCATGTTGACATTCATTGGGTTAAGCCCGGACCAGATCGCCCTTTTCACAGCCTGATTACTTCTGGGATGAGCGATCTGCCAATGGAGGTACCGAAAGGACTGGAGGCGCTGCGTTTTGCGGAAGTGAGCATTTGCCTGCCGCCAGACTGGCCCATGAGCCAGGAAGCCTTTCAAAACGAAGCAAATTACTGGCCGATTCGCATGCTGAAAGTCATCGCTCGTTTTCCACATGAATACAATACCTGGCTCGGCTTTGGCCATACGATTCCTTATGGCAATCCGCCCATGGCTTTCGCTGACAACACCAAAATGAACACCATCCTCCTGATGCCAACCATTGTCTTCGGAGAAGCCTTTCACCAATTGACGCTGGCCGAGCGTAGCATTCATTTCTACAGTCTCATTCCGCTTTATCAGGAAGAAGTAGAGAAAAAAATGCAGAAAGGGGTAGAAAGCTTATTTGATGGATTTGATCAATATGGCGTTACCGACATACTGGCTGTCAATCGCCCCAATACGGCGATTCGCAAGAAATGGCTGGGCTTATTCTGACACCGCTACATAGGGGACTTCCGACAGCTCCCAATCAATGACCAAACCCAACGCGAGGCGATCCGCCACTTTCTTTCCATAAAGCTTTTCACACAGATAAAGGGACGCTTCAAACGATTTGGCGCCACCGGCTGAGGTGATGTATTTGCCATCATGGACAAAGAGGACATCGCGGTGAACTGTCAGCTCAGGAAACATTTTTTCGTAGGCATCAATGTCGCTGGGGAAGGTGGTGGACGCTTTTTTATCCAGCAAACCTGCCTTGGCGAGGACAAATGCGCCATCGCAATGAGACATGACATATTCCGCTGTCACAGCGGTCTGACGCACAAAATCCAGCATGACCTTATTGTCCAGATCTGTGTCCAGATGATGCTCTGCGCTGGGGACCACCAGGATGTCGATCCGGGGCAGAGAATCTTGGCGATAGTTGAAGTCCGGCAAGATGCGAATACCCTCAAAACTGGTGATTGGCTCATAGGTATCCGCCACCAGGAAAACATTCATCGCCTTGATGCTGTCGCGGTAGATGGTGTGTTGGAAAATGTCGAAAGGCGCGGTCAGTTCGGTATTGTAGACACCGTCCATGATGAGGAAAGCGACATTGTAGCGGCCCTGGGGAAGTTGAGGTGGGGTATAGACAGTAAAATGATTGTCTGCTCCTTCTTGCGGTTGACATGCGAGAAAGCCGAGGAGACAAAACAATAGAACATGAACCCTCATGATGAAATATTTTCCTGTTTCATTTCATACAGTTTCGCCACCGCGCAGCCATCACATTTGCCTTTTTTGCTAAAAAAAGCCTGATAGCCCATTCGTCCCAGATAGAAACAGGCGCCGGCAAAAAGCAGGATGACGATCAGGCTTTGCATCATGAAAATAGATTAAAGGTGATCCAGGCGGCAATATAGGCCAATGCGGTCATATAAATGGTCTGGATAATGGGCCATTTCCAGCTTTTTGTCTCCCGATAGACAATCGCCAAGGTGCTCATACACTGCATGGCAAAGAGATAAAAGATCATCAGGGAAAGGCCGGTTGCCAAACCATATACCGGTTCATTGCTCAACTGCCCATCCACACATCTTCTTTCCTGCTGCATCTTTTCGCGTAAAGGCAAATCATCATCATCAAGTCCCTCTTCTTCCACTGCATAGATGATTGCCATAGAGCTGACAAAGACTTCCCGGGCCGCAAAGGAGGTCAGCAGGGCGATTCCAATCTTCCAATCGTATCCCAATGGTTTGATGGCCGGCTCGATACTCTTGCCAAGAATCCCAATGAAACTCTCGCCTAAACCATTGTCCTGACTGGCACAACTGAGCTGGAAATCTTCTGTCGGTGGTGGAGGTGTGATTTTGCCCTTGGGACCATAGCTGGACAAACCCCAAAGCACAATGGAAATGGCCATGATGACCTTCCCTGCATCCCAGATAAAGACCTTAATCTTCTCCCAGATCGTCAAGGCCACATTTTTCCAACGGGGCGTTTTATAGGATGGTAGCTCCATCACCAGAAAGCTGCGACTTTCGGCTCCAATCACATAGCGCATCACCAGGGCCGCAATCAAGGCGGCGAAGAGTCCCAGTAAATACATTGCCAATAAAACGAAGCCTTTGATGTCGAAAATGCCGTCTCCTGATGCAGGGAAAATCAGCCCAATCATCAAGGTGTAGACTGGCAGTCGGGCCGAACAACTCATCAAGGGGGTAACCATGATGGTGATGATGCGATCTTTCCAATGTCCAATGGTTCGGGTGGCCATGATGGCTGGGATGGCACAGGCGACACCGGAAATCAACGGAACGACGCTGCGACCATTGAGTCCGAAAGGCCGCAAGAGGCGGTCCATGATGAACACCACCCGGGCCATATAACCGGTTTCTTCCAGGATGGTCAAAAAGGCGAAGAGAAGCAGAATTTGCGGCACAAATATCACCACGCCGCCCAAACCCGGAATGATGCCATCGGCAATCAGATCTATCAGCATGCCTTCGCCCAGACTTTTTACCCCATCACTCATCTGCCCAAAGGCGCCATCAATCAAATCCATCGGGAATTCTGCCAGTTTATAGATGGCTTGAAAGATGAGAAAGAGAATCCCCAGAAAAATGGCATATCCCCAGATGGGATGGACCAGAATCCGATCGAGCTTTTGACTCAATTTTCGCTCTGGTGGTGTCAGCGGGCGTTTGCTGACCACTTCAGGTAAAAGTTCCTTGATCCGACGATAACGTTCCTGGGTTTCAGCTACCTGGCCAGCTTCATCTTCTACTTTACTCAGTGGGCCCACAAAGGCCTGCGTGCGGGGATCGAGGTTCAGATTCCTGATCGCATCCAGCAGTTGGTCAATGCCTTCGCCTTTACGGGCGTTGATTTTGACCACCGGTGCTCCGTCAAAACGCTTTTGCAAAGCGTGTGTATCGATCAGCAAGCCTTTGCGGTCGGCCACGTCCATCATATTGAGGGCCAGTACCACTGGCAAACCTAGATCATATACCTGGGTAAACAGCAGCAGATTGCGTTCCAGATTGGTGGCATCGGCGACAACCAGTACCGCTTCCGGTCCGCTTGTTTCATCCTGTAATACGTCCAGGACTACCTTTTCATCATCCGAACGGGGAAACAGGCTATACGTTCCAGGCAGATCAAGCAAGCTGATCTCATGACCATCCAGCAACAGACGCCCCATTTTTTTGTCAACCGTAACCCCTGGATAGTTGCCTACCTGCTGGTTGAGACCAGTGAGTTGATTGAAGACAGAGGTCTTTCCGGCATTGGGATTCCCAACCAGGGCAAGGGTCTTAAGCATGTTCGGAGGGCTTGAGAGGCTTCATCTGGACCAGGGCAGCTTCATCAAGCCGAAGCGATAAGGTATATCCCTCAACATCTACTGCAATGGGATCACCAAAAGGAGCCTTGAACAACATGGTCACTTTCTTACCTGGGTACAATCCCATGTCGGTCAGTTTGGGGCTGAGTTGATGGGGAGAAATGGCTACCACTTCGCCGCTTTGGCCGCGCCGAAATTGGTCCAGGGAAGAAAAGGACATTGTTTGCTCGGTTAAGAATGAAGAACAAATTTAGAAAGAATCTAAATAAGTTGTCGATAATGCTGCAAAATGGGCATGATTGGCCATGATTTGCGCGTTTTTGTCTCCAGGCTCAACAGCTATCATTTGGAAAAGCTTTGGATCTTATTAGCTTGTGGACTACTCAGTACAAAGGATCATGGCAAAAAAACATGACTTACAGGCAGTCCTGAAAATTGGTGATCGCCTCTTTCGTCGTCAGGGATTCCATCAAACTGGTACGGACGAAATCCTCCAGGAAGCGGCTTTTCCCCGGAGTTCCTTCTATTATCATTTCAAAAGTAAGGAAGGTTTTGGCCTCAAAACCCTGGCCTATTACGGACGAGCCAATCGCACCTATCTGGAACAGATTCTGCTTGATGAACTGCTGGGCAGTCCATTGGAGCGCCTGCAGCAATACTTCATGAGTATGGTGGAGATCAGCCATGATCAGGCTTATCAGAACTGCTGCCTGATTCAGCGCTTTTCCATGGAAGCGGCCGGAGAACCGGGTCCCATTCAGGAAGCAGCACGCTTACAGTTTGCCGCCTGGGTTGATGTCAGCAATCAATGCGTTGCCGCAGCCCAGCAGGCTGGGGAGATCAAATCTGATTTTTCTCCCACTGAGGTCTCCCATTTTCTCTTCAGTCAACTTTACGGCATGTTCAGCTTCGCCCGCCTGAACCGGGACGTAGACCAATACCGTCGTCAGATTGAGATGGCATTGCAGTTGATTCAGGCTTAGGCATCCTTACGATTTCTCTTCCCACGCAATCCAGCTTCGTTTTTGTCTTTAGGGAAAACAATCCTCACTGCCTAATTTTACGCCATGCAACGAACCTTCATATTGCTGGCCATCCTGATCGTCGGCATTGCCATCTTTACTTTTAACATTGCCCCCACCAGTGAGAATTCTCTCCGGCCGGATGATATTGCCTTTGCGGTGCAGGATACGGCGCAGATTGGCAGCATTCGTCTAACGGAAGTGATTGAAGGAAAAGACCAAAGCGACATTGTATTGTCCAGAGGGCAAAATGGTATCTGGTCCTTCAATGGCAAACACACCGCTTTTCAGCCGCGTATCGATCAGTTTCTTAGCGTGCTCCGCAATGTGCATGTAAAACAGATTCTGGCGGAGAAAGGCCAGAAGAGTGCGCGCAAGATCATCGGTCTGACCCATACCCGGGTCGAAATCTCCGATCGGGAAGGTGATCTGATCAAGGAATACCTGCTCAGTACCCAGGCCAAAGATGGCAAAGGAACCCTCATGCAATTGGATGAAGGTATGCCGGTGATCGTGGAGTTGCCTGGTTTGCAAGGCTTTGTCAACGGCTTTTATACCATGGATCGTTTGTACTGGCGGGAAAATCTGCTCTTTGATGCGCGTCTGGACAGCATCAAGTCCATCAGCGTGGCGTATGCCGATGCACGCAAGCCATTTTTGATCACCCGTCTTTCCCCCCAGAACAGTTGGCTAATGGCTCAGCCGGAAGACGAGTTGGATACGGACGCACTCAATGCCTACCTCGCTGTCTTCTCTAAAAAGATTTATGCAGAAAGTTTTGCTGAGTATACTTATCCAGGCCAGAAAGCAGCTTTGGAGAATCAACCTCCAGACGTCATCTTTTCCGTTGAATATTTTAACGGAGAATCCCGACAAATCCTTCTTTTCGAACGCAGCGACAACCCCAATAACTACTTTGGATGGGTCAAGGGACCGGAAGAACTGCTGACCATTCAGCGCTACGTTTTCGATAAATTCCTGGTGGATGGCAATGAACTGCGCGCTTCCCTGATTAAATAAAAGCGGTCTGCTATCCCAGAGGAAAGACGATTCTTACAGCCAGACCACCCAATGATGCATCTGACAATTCATTCTCACATATGAATTGTGTAATTTAGCGGCGCGTCAAATTGAAAAGTATCCGTTGAAAGAACAGCTGCTTTCCACCCTCTTCGAGTCGTGGGCCCACGAATCTTGCCAAAGCATTGAAGCCCTGCCACAATCCGGTTCCTGCCGGGAGTACTTCCGCTTGTCCGGACCCAAGCAGACTGCCGTCGGGGTGTATCATACCGAATTCAAAGAAAATCAGGCTTTTCTGGGGTTTACCCGTCATTTTCTTGAAAAAGGTCTGCCCGTTCCAAAGATTTATGGGGAGAACCTGAGCCAGAATGTGTATCTGTTGGAAGATTTGGGGGACCAGACGCTGTTTGCGGATTTGATGAAGAAACGCATCAACGGACACTTTCCGGATGAGGTTGAAAAACGCTATCAGCAGGCATTGGAACAATTGGTGCGCTTCCAAGTAGAAGGTGGTGAGGGACTGGATTATAGTTTATGCTATCCCCGCGACAGCTTCGATCAGCAGTCGATGATGTGGGACCTCAACTATTTCAAATACTATTTTCTCAAACTGACCAAAGTGCCTTTCGATGAGCAGGCGCTGGAAGACGATTTTCATCGTTTTTCCAATTTCCTGCTGCAGGCAGAACATTCCTTTTTTCTCTACCGCGATTTTCAGGCCCGCAACATCATGTTGCACAATGATCAACCCTACTTCATCGACTATCAGGGGGGACGCCGTGGTGCTTTGCAATACGATCTGGCTTCATTGCTTTATCAGGCAAAAGCGAACTTACCCGGAGAAACCCGAGAAAAATTATTGGGGCACTATCTGGATGCCTTGTCTAATATCACCTCCGTAGATCGGGAAACCTTCATCCAGTTTTACTACGGTTATGTGCTGATGCGGACCATTCAGGTTTTGGGTGCGTATGGATTCCGGGGATTTTATGAGCGAAAGTCTCATTTCCTCGAAAGCATTCCCTTTGCCATCCGAAATCTGGATGAAATCATGGGGAAGCTCAATATGCCGGTTAAACTGCCTGCTCTAATGGGCGCAATGGAACAAATCATCAACAATCAATCTCTGACGCAATTGGGACAAGTAGACGAAAAGAACCAGAGCCTGAAGGTACAGATCACCAGTTTTTCCTATAAAAAAGGCGTACCAGTGGATGAAAGCGAACATGGTGGTGGCTTTGTCTTTGACTGCCGCAGCATCCACAATCCGGGTCGCTATGATGAATACAAACGTCTCACTGGACGCGATGAGTCGGTCAAACATTTCTTACAGAAAGAGCCGGACATGACGGCTTTTCTCACCAACGTCTTTGCGCTGGTTGATGCTTCGGTAGAAAAATATCTCTCCCGTGGTTTCACCCATCTCTGCGTCAATTTTGGCTGTACCGGTGGACAGCATCGCTCCGTTTATTCGGCTGATCGTCTGGCTGAGCATTTGGAGAAAAAATACGGGGTGAGCATTGACCTGACCCATATTGAGCAGGAAAGAAAAGGCTGGGTAAACTGATGAAAGCCATGTTGTTTTCGGCGGGTTTGGGTACCCGTCTGCGTCCATTAACCAATGATCGCCCTAAAGCATTGGTTGAAGTGGGGGAGAAAAGCCTGTTGGAATGGAATCTCCTACGTCTGAAAAGCTTTGGCATCACAGAGGTGGTGGTCAATGTGCATCACTTTGCCGATCTGATGATCGATTTCCTGCACCGACATCAGAACTTTGGGCTAAATCTTCACATTTCTGACGAAAGAGATTTACTGTTGGAAACGGGCGGAGGCTTACAGTTTGCCGCGCCGCTGCTCAGGGGAAATGAACCGATTCTGCTGTGCAATGTCGACATCCTGACCAGCCTGAATCCACATACATTTTTAGCTTATCACCAACAACAGCAAGGACTCGCCACTTTGGCCGTGCGGCAACGCGAGACTTCCCGCTATTTGCTGTGGGATCGCGATATGCGATTGGTGGGCTGGCAGAATGTCAAAACCGACGAAATCCGGATGTCTCGGCCTCAGACCACAAACTGGCAGGCATGGGCGTTTTCCGGCTATCACATCATTGAACCGGATATATTGAAGTTGATTGAGGAGGAAGGAAAATTTTCCATCATTGATGTATATCTCCGATTGGCCAGAGAGCACAACATTTTCGCCTGGGATCACAGTGCCGATGCCTGGCTGGATGTCGGCAAACCCCATAATATCCCGTTGGCTGAAGCGATGATTTCCGATGTATTCTGACGGGGGAAAGAATCTTTGCCATTCTGTTGCATACCAAAGCTGCTTTGGGACGTTATTATGAGGAGCGAGGTGAGAGGGGCGAGGCGCGAGCAAATGATCAGTCGATTTACCTCTCCCCTCTCTCTTGCCACCTCACACCAGAAAAAACGTATGAAATACTTACCTGCGATTGTTCTCTTAGGCTTGTTGCTCGCTTTGAGCGCTTGCAGCAAAAACGAAATCACCGACCGCACCATCAACATTGTCGGTGTGTATGAAGGCAATGTGGCGCTCTATCTGGACACAGATTCTACCAAAGACTTCACCAACCAGCGGGTGGAGATCCGCAAAGTCGATGACAATCGGGTGCAGATTCTGCTGCTGGAATATCCCGACGAAAGCCCGGCTGATACCCTGGAATTTTTCGCTGAACTCACCCCTACGCCGCTTGGTTTTATCCGGACCAAAGGTGTTTTGCTGACCATTGGCAGTACCTCTTATGCCGAAGGGGTGGTGAAAGGTGTGCCCTACCTTGGTGCAGCCGGTGGCCTTGATGAACACGGTTTGCACGATGAGGAAAGCGGTGAATTGGTCTTTGCGCTGGAAGTTCTCATCAATGGGGTCAACAACTTCGAGCTGTTTCAGGGACAAAAACAGTAGAAGCGTTTGAAAGACGCCACTATTCGTCGTAATGATAATAGAAGGCGATTACACCTTGTAGCCCATCATTGTCAACGCTGGTATATTCCGGCAGATTGACAGAATTGTATTCATGCGTGAAGCGCTGGGTAATGTTCACAAGTGGGTTTGACGGATACCGATATGTCCATTCCGTAAGATTATTGCGGGGGACGGAATGTGAGATGTCGATTCCCTGGGCAATTGTCCAGAACTGTAAAGGCATGCCCAGTTGTTGACTCAACTCATGCAAAGGGGACCTCCGATCGTCAAACGCAAGCTTTTCATGGACGGCAGTCAGGACCAACTGCTGGGGATTATTGGGCGCCGAACGGAGATATTCTATTCCCTGCAACTCTCCGTCGCTGTTGAAATCAAAATTCGTCTGGGAAGATTCATCTGGTCCAAACAATTGGTGATAGGTGCTGATATTCCCATTCTCATCATAGCCGATTTCAGTCCTCAATTCGGCTGGATCATATACTTTTTTCTCTTCCCTCACCACAACATTGTTCTGGAAGGAATGCGTGGTCATTGTCTGATAGGTTTGCCATTCTCCTGTGATATGGCCTTCACTGTCATGCGAATATGTATATTCTACTTCATACAAGTACCATACACTACCGCTCTCAACGACTGAGGTGACCACTTGGCGACTCAGAAGATCATTCTTATCATACGCAAAGCGGCGACCGATTTGCTGAGCAACGCTGGTGTTTCTGAGCATGGCGGTTAATTGTCTTTTGTTGTTGTACTCAAAAAAGACGCTGTCTTTTTTACCAGCAGTGAATTCTACTTCCAGTAGTTGTAGTTGCTCATTCGGAAGCCGCAAGGGGTTGGATTCACAGGCTATCAGACCTAAAAAGAGACTCAGAAAATAGGATTGACGGATCATAGATATTGTGTTTCGAAGTGAAATGGTTGGTGCCGGTGCTATGCTCTGCTTTCAAGCTCATATTAACTCTCTATGAGGGTAAAAAAAAGCGGATGATAAAGAAATGGCTTTTGAAAAGATGTCCCAGAGCGTAACTTAATCACGCTTCTCGCAAATCTTTTCCATTTTTTGCCGGTCGTCTGACAAACGCTTTGTTTGCCAGCGCGTTGTATCAATTGAAAGCACCAATCTCCTTGCGTCAACAAAAAAATATCAAACGTTTGGACCGCCGTCTGATCTGGATCGGTCTGGGACTGGTTGCATTTTTGCTCAAGTGGATTTTCTCTCTCAATCCCCAATTCACAGAAATTGTCTACTCACGGGTCATTTTTGTGGCCTTTCGAACGATATGGGATTACACTCTGGGGTGGATGCCACTGCCATTGGTTTATCTCCTTTTCATCGCCTTGATCTGGTTTACGGTGCGTCATATTCGCAAGGGACTGATTCGCTGGAAAGCCCGAAACTGGCGGCAAAGAATTGGCAATGCCTTGCTCAACAGCCTGGCCATTGCCAGCGCCATCAGCTTTTTCTTCCTGATCCTCTGGGGCTATAATTATCAGCGGCAGCCGGTAGAATATCATCTCGAAATCACGGCTGATTCACTGTCTCAGCCAGAATTAACCTCAGAATTTGAACGGGCAACGGCCGATCTGCTCATGGCTTATTCTCGTTTGCAGATTGTAGATTCTGTGGCGATTTCTGCTACACAACTTCCAGAAGAGATGGAAGTGGAATTGCGGGAAAAGTTGACGGAAGTATTGCAGGAAAACGGGTATCCAACCCCGGGCCGGGTGAGGGGGCGACAGCTTTGGCCCAGAGGCTTGCTGATGAATCTTGGCGCTTCTGGCATTTACATTCCCTTCGTGGCCGAAGGACATATCGATGCCGGGCTTGCACCGGTCGTCCATCCATCCGTGATGACTCATGAGATGGCTCATGGCTATGGGTTTGGCGATGAAGGAAGCTGTAACTTTTGGGCCTGGCTGGCTTGTTCTCGTTCTGCGAATCCGGTGGTGCGATACAGCGGTGCCCTGGAATACTGGCGGGAAGTGGCGACTGAGTACTACTACCCACGAAGAGACGAGTACCGGGCGTTTCGCAAGACCTTACCGAAAGGGATTCAGGCTGATCTGGATGCCATCTCAGCCGTGCGCAAGAAATATCCGGGTTTCTTTCCCCGTTTTTCCCAATCAGTTTATAACCAATACCTCCAAAGCCAGGGGATAGAAGAAGGCACTGCCAACTACAATCGCGTCATCAATCTGGTCGCTGGCTGGCGTCAGAAAAACCCGTAGCGTCGGTCCGCGACCGATGCGGAATAAGTCAAATTTTTCAAATCCGCACCCCAAACACCCGCATCATCATCTTCCAAACCCAATCGCCGGTGATGTTAATTTGTAGTTTGCGAACGTGTCCTTGTTGGATGGAAACACCCATGGTCCACAATGCTTGCTGTTGCCAGGTAGCCACCCACACAAAACGATCACC
>JBCBZF010001236.1:0-1901 GCA_039815525.1 Bacteroidota bacterium
AGAGGACATTTTCCAGATTCAGCTACAACAACTGGTTGTTTCTGACCAAGAGATCGCACAACAACTCAGTCGATTCAATATCTTAATCTCGGATAAAGAAGCTTTGGTAGATAACAAACGGAAAGAGCTCCGTATGCTCCAAAAAAGAATCGACGGCTTATTTGAGCTTTACCATGAAGAGAAGTTACCAAAAGCTGATTTTACGAAATACTATACCCCATTAGCCGAACGACATACTCAAATTGAGCAGAGTCTTCCTACCCTCTTAGGTGAGATTGATTACTTACGCAATCATTATCATTCTCAGGATCAGGTACTCGCCGAAGCCAAAGATCTCTATCACCAGTGGTCAGAATTAACCTTTTCTGACAAGAGAGAGATCATTGAAACATTGACCGAAAGCATCATCATTGGCAAAGATGATCTAGAAATCAATCTCCACTATATCCCTTCCCAGGCCGCTTCGCTCAAGGAATTGACTACAAAAGGGACACACACCCCCAAAGATTCAGTAATTCAATATTCTTAAAGTCAATGGGATGGCTCTCGGCTTGTAAAGCGATATAGCCTGCGGTCAAAATCTCACCATTTCTGTCGATCCAGTTCTGTTTATCACGCGCGATCCCGAATTGTGTAAAATCTTTCCCCTCCAAAGCGGCAGCAATAAAACCACCACCAATCTGCGGCTTTTCAAAGGATAAGACGGTGTCCCCTTCGATAAGAAAGGCCATTGACTCACCTCCCAACACCACCGCTTCGGCATGCACCCACTGATCTCCATGGTAAGTCGCTGAGGAAGAGCTGATACAATGTTCATAGTTGACACTGTCTCCCATCACGACCGCTGTTCCTGGTGTGCAGACGTTTCCGGTGGTGCGATTGCCTTCTCCTAATCCGCCTAAAAGCTGTAACTCAACCGAAACCGGAAACCCCTGATTTACCTCATTGCTGGCAGCGGATTGTGAATGCAGCATGACGCCGCTATTGCGGACATTCCAGCTCGCCCCACCAGCCAGTTGTTCCCCGACAAAGCGATAATCAAAGGCCAGCTTATAGTAAGAAAAGGGCGTTTCATAATACATATGACCGAAGGCATCATTGAATACGTCATAGCGGTCATAGCGCACACGAATCATGCTGTCTTCTACCACAAAGGTTTGCAATGGATCTTCTCCAAGCATATATCCGGCAATTTTGATCTCCCAACCGTTCAGATCTTTTCCATTGAAGAGAGAAAGCCAGATTTCCTGATTCGGATCATTGAGGGGTGTTGATGGCTGGCAGGCACCAATGAGGAGCAGGCAGATCATCCAGCAAAATACGTTGGGCATGAGATGAACGGGACAGATATTTTTCATGAGCAGCATCATCAATGTGTCAGTCAGACTGATAGTAAACCTAATTTTCAGAAGAGGGACAACTACAGCCGGTCAGAAATGTAGCACAAAGCTTCATTTTTCAGCTTCGCCTTACAATATCAATCACCACAAGTCGTCTCCATGGTCGTTATTGCCATTTGAGGGCACGTCCCCCTTCCGTACCTTTACCGGATTGAATCGTTGTCCAGTTTACATAAAATGAATATGCGGATTTTCGCGGTACTGTTGGTTCTGATACCACTTTCTCTTTGCGCCCAGGATCATGATTCCACGCAACAGAAGGGATGGCTGGGTCGGACGGTGGAACAAATTTTCGGAGAAAAACGAGATCCTGCCAAGCCTCATTTTCTGGTCTATCCCACCCTCGCCTATGCACCGGAAACCAATCTGGAGATTGGTGTTTCTGCTCTGGCCTTATTCTACGCCAAAAATGATTATCAGAACAACCGACTGAGTGAGATTAACCTGTTTAGTTTTATTACGACCCAATCCCAATACGGTATTTGGTTGGACCACGCAATC
>JBCBZF010000318.1:0-6737 GCA_039815525.1 Bacteroidota bacterium
ACTGTACCAGCAAGAGCTCAGTATCCTGGTGGCCAGGTTAAAAATATATGTAAAAGCAACGACTGCAAGGGGTAGCGAAACAAAATCGCCTGGGCGTCCAGTTTTTAAGTCGGGATCAAATCAGTTTAGAGCGCCTGGATCAAAATCTTCAATGGCTCCAAAGGCAATTCAATCAGGCCGAATCTGTCTATGTCAGCATAGACTTGGATGTGTTCAATGTTGCAGTTGCACCGGGCGTTTCTGCGATCAATCCCATGGGGATCCTGCCTCGGGATATCCTGCCTTTTCTGGATGTCTTGCTGGCTTCAGGCAAAATGGTCAGCCTGGATCTGGTCGAACTCAATCCTGCGTTTGATCGGGATCATCAGACCGCACGCCTGGCTGCGAATCTGGTGTACCATGTGCTGAATCGGATGGGGAAAGGATTTGGATCATCTGCTGAAATCGACTCTCCCAGTCCCCCCGGATATGCTGGACATTGACACCGTATTCCTGTAAAAGCTGTAGATGGGCATCTTCCAGTTTGTCTCGTTCTGCTTTTTCAAGACGGGTCCCATCCTGTACAAATGGTGCGTCTTTTTCCAGGAAAAAATAGACCTCAGCCTGATTGCTTGCGAATATGTCGTCCGAAACTGGCAAGTCCTTCCCGAATAAAAAACGAGCATAGGACATGGTGATGTGAATATCTGTGTCAATGAATAAAAACCGTGCTGCCTTTGGCATTGCCGCTTCAATACGCTGAGCATGTAATCGTCCAATGGTGATCAAATCCTCAAAGCGCGCTTCTTCCGTTACATCCACCACTTCGCGACCGACTTCGGCTACATATTCGGTTGCAAAATGATTGGCAAGCCGTTGGCAGAGCGTGGATTTTCCAGTCGATTCTGTGCCCAGGAGTACGACCTTGCTGACAAAGTAAGGCCGGACCCAATCTGGTAAAGAGTGGACATGTTGCCAGGGATTATTTCGGATCATGCTTGCAGAAACAGGCACCAATGTCCGCATCTGGTCAAACATCAGATGCCGTATTCCCATGAATTTTGCCACGAAATCACCGTACGGCTCCGACGTAAAAATGACATCGGTGTCAGGGAATTGATCGATAAAAACCTTCGACCAAATCTCAGACACAGAGGTAGAGGAAACCGAAGTATTTGGAAGGTTCGCCTCATCATATTCAAATAACCTAATCGATACATTGGATTTGTCCTGAGCATACTCCCGCAACCAATTCAGGCGAATGCTGCCTGGAATGCTTTCGTGTTTTTCTGCACAGATCATGATGCGTAAATGGTCGCAATGTTTTCGGCCAAACTCACATAACGCAAGGTGTCCTTTGTGAAGGGGATAAAACTTTCCGAAGACAAGGCCATTTTTCATCCAATAAAAGTATAAAAAGCCTTCAATTATCTTCCAGGGATACTTATTTCGACTTGTAAAAAAATGATCGAGATGGACCATTTTGTTTGTCCATATATGGCTAAGTTTCCTTTCTGTATCGAAATGGGCGTTTTATGGGGAAACAAGACCTATATACTACTCCAGCCAGGGCACTGCCGGGTATCAGGACTTTTATCAGTCTAATACTTGGACTGTGGTGTTGGTTGCCGTTGACGGGACAGGTAAAGATGGATGTAAGGGATACTGTTTCCAGGGAGCAATCAAATGCCATTGCGACGCATGAACCAAAGATGGATTCAATCTCTGGAAGCCATTGGGAGGAATCTCAGGTGAACTTAGACAGAGAGCCGGACCTGAAACAAAACGGACAGTTGGCTGAACTGCGTTTCCAGAAACGATTATTGTGGATCACATTGATCTGCCTTGCACTGGCGTTGGGGCATGCCTCCTATTTGTTTCGACTCAGTCGAAGCTTACGTCTGGCAAATGTGGCACTTGAAGCACAGAAAGTGGCTTTGGCAGAGGCAAAGGAAGAGGCCGAAAGTGCCTCTAAAGCCAAAGCGGAGTTCCTCTCCGTGATGAGCCATGAAATCCGTACCCCAATGAACGGTGTTATTGGCATGACGGATCTGTTGGCAGACACTTCTTTGGACGAGGAACAAGAGCAGCTTCTTGGCACCATCTCCAGTAGTGCCGATAACTTATTGGCCATCATCAATGACATACTCGATTTCTCGAAAATCGAATCCGGGAAGATGGAATTGGAACAAATTCCGATGTCTGTGCATCGATGCGTAGAAGATGTACTGGAATTATTTGCTGGAAAAGCAGAAGAGAAAGGACTGGTTCTTTTGTACAAAGTGGCGGAGGATGTCCCTGAGTGGATGATCTCTGATCCGGTACGTATCCGGCAAATTATGACCAATCTGGTATCCAATGCCTTGAAATTTACCGAGCAAGGGGAAATTCTGATCTCTGTCCAAAAGATATCGAGAACTGGTAAGTTGGCGATTTCAGTGAAAGACTCGGGGGTGGGGATTCCAGAAGCTGTACAGCGTCGTTTATTTCAAGCTTTCAGTCAGGCAGATTCATCTATCACCAGAAATTACGGCGGTACTGGACTGGGATTGGCCATTTGTAAAAAACTGACCAAGCTGCTCGGAGGTGAGATTTGGGTAGAAAGTGAAGTGGGGCAAGGGGCCACCTTTATTTTTACCCTGGAGCTGAATCAGACCAGTCCGGCTGAAGAAGCCTTAGAAACCAAACATCTGGTGGATAGACCTGTTCTATTGGTTGGTCTCAAAACAGCAGAAATTGAATTGTTGGCCAGACAATTGTCGCTCTGGGGCATGAAGACAGAAACATCCCGAACCCTCAAGGGCTTGCTGAGCTGGTCGCAGAATCCCCCTGAAAATGCAGTCCTGGTTGTTGACCAGGCCATTCTTGCGCATAACGGAAAGGTGGATGTCAACTGGTTGAAAAGGTATGAAGATGCCGGAATTGCATTGATCCTTCTCTGCCATTTAAAGGATCGACCGTACTATCCTGACCGAAAGGCGGTATTATTATCCCGCCCCATTCGCCGCCGTACTCTTCTGAATGCAATTAACAAGGCAAGTGGGACTGGACCGATTAAGAATGCACGGCAATTCCGTCAGCATTCATTGAAAACCCATGCCGTTGCCCCCTTACATATTTTGGTGGCTGAAGACAATGATGTCAACCAGGCACTGATCGAGAAAACACTCCTGAAAATAGGATTTGCAGTTGATTTGGCAAATGATGGGGAGATTGCAGTGGCCATGGCAGCCCGCAAAAAATACGATTTGATCCTGATGGATATGCAGATGCCCAATATGGACGGTTTACAGGCCAGTCGAGCAATTTTATCCAATCAAATGCTCAACCCACCCATTATCATTGCCATGACGGCAAATGCAGAAGAGGCTGATCTGAAAGCCTGTCTGGCCGCCGGGATGCAAGACCGCATCACTAAACCTTTCCGCCAAGCCCGCCTCCTCGAAGTTCTGGAACAATATGGGCAATCCATACTCAAATGAAAGTGGTTTGGGAATCATAAAGCTACCAAACCACTGATTTTGAAGGTACACTGAAAAGCGAAATGCTTTTATTTTCTCAAATCACTTCACGTTTGGTATAGGAGCGATCCAATTTCTGAGCCCAGGACCATCCTCCAAAACTGGCAAGCCCCAGAAAGATGACGTATTCGCCAGCCACAAACCAGATCTCTTTCAAGCTGTAGAGGATGACCGCAACGATATCCACGACTACCCATAATACCCAGCTTTCCCACTTACGTCTGGCAAGCAGAATGGTCGCCAGCACAGAAGCCACTGTGGTAAAAGCATCTGGAAACGGATACGCAGCTTTCTCCTGGAAAAGATCCGGAAGCAAGTGATGGATGTTGCGCATCAATGCCCCCAGACAGATGGTTCCGGCGATGAGGATCACAAGATAGGTCAAACGCCATTCGTAGGATAGGCGACTGATGGGAATGCTTTCTTTGTCAGCTTGTTGATGCCAGTTTGCCCAGCCGTACAGACTCATGCCCCAAAAATATATCTGAAGGAGCATGTCTGAATACAGATTGACCTGATAAAACAGCAGGAAGAAAGCCGTAACATTGATCAGGCCAATGGGCCAGGTAAGGATGTTGTTACGGCTGGCATACCAAACAGATATCAAGCCTGTCAGGGTGCCGATGAACTCCAACCAGCTCAGTGGATAGCCCCATATTTCGAAGAAAACATTATCTACCGAGAAGAATGCGGCTTGAGTGTCCATGTAAGCGAAAGATTAACGTTGGTAGGTGCCTGCACAAATAAATACCTAACCCTGTCAAATGCATAGCCGTTGTTGAAATACTGTTGGTTCAGGAGATTGTTGATCTGTGCACCCAGGCGAAAACTTTTCCATTCATACTGTCCAGACAGGCCGACCAAAAGATATCCGTCAATCTGGTTTTCATTGGCAAAATCCAACCAGGAAGAGGATTGATAGCGAATCGATAAACCCGCTTCCCAATTCGAACGAATGATGCGTGTTTCCTGGAAAAGGATGGCTGCAGGGGTCAAAATAGGGGAAAAGCGGATCCCTTGCTGGCTGATACGGGATTGGTTTAATGAAGCTGTTGCATGTAGTTGAAGCCAGTTTGTGGCCATGGCATCCAGGCTGAATTCTAAACCAGTCCGGTAGCTATTGTCCACTGTGCTGGTCAGCGCCAGGCCATTGGGGCCAAATTGACCATTCAGCACGATTTCATTCTGAAAATCCATGAAGTAGAAATTGGCCCCCAATTGCAGGCGCTCTTTTTGCAAACGCCAGCCCAGTTCATGATCATTGACAAATTCGGCTTCAGTATTGCCGAGTATGGGTGCCCCAGTGCCGTCAGACAAGAGATCATCGTTTCCGAGAAACATATCGTTTCGGGTGGGTTCACGCCCGGTACGCCCAAAGCTGTAATACAGCTGCTGCTGTTCATTCAAGAGGAATGTCAATCCAAGCCGTGGATTGAAAAAGTGCCAGGAAAGAGCGTCCATGCTTACATTTCCGTCATATGAAAAATCACTGTAGCGATATTGAAGATCTGAAAAGAGGAGCAGCCGTTTCAGTTGGTAGCGCATTTTGGCAAAGGCAGTCGCAGAATGGCGGAATCCGGTATTTTGATACAATTCGCCTAAACTACGCTCACTACCGATATGCTGCCTTTGGTAGCGATTGAGATGAATGCCACCAACGACTGACAGATGATCCTTTTCATAACTCAGGTTGCTAAATGCACCGAAAAAGTGTGAGCGGAAAGCATAATTGAATAATTCTTCTGTGGAAGGTGCGCCCAGGAAGTTGTTGAAATCAAAGTCATAGTTTCCGTCGAGGAAATTGTAGTATACATTGCTATGGAGCCGGGTATTGGCAGCCAATTGTGTCATGTTTTGAAGCTGAATCAATCCTTGAGCAAACACATCGTCTTCTTCAGCATTGGCATTGGTCCGGGGATCGATGGCAATTTGGTCTTCTGAGACGCCCAGCCACGCCAGTTGATTGGCTTGTCGACCGACAAAACCAGTGAGTTTCCAGATACTTTTTTCCTGAAAACTGCCTGCGCTAAAGAATGCTGACTGTGAGCGATTGGCTGAACGATATTTGTAGCCATCGGATTGGACGTGAGATGCCCGGACATACAAAGCTTTGTTTTTGTGAATACCGGAATTGTATTCGCCATAAAGACGATAGCTGTTAAACGAACCATAATTTGCCCCAATTTCAATGCGCTTTGGCCGAAACAGACTGGGTGAGCGAAACTGCAAACTGCCCCCATAGCTTGCGGTTCCATTTTGAGAGCTGCCCACCCCACGCTGGATTTGTAGTTGTTCAACGGAATTGAGAAAATCAGGATAATTGGAAAAATAAACGCCCTGATCTTCTGGTTCATTAAGCGGAACACCATCCAGGGTCATGTTGATGCGGGTCTGGTCAATGCCCCGCAAACGATAATAAGAATACCCATTGAAGCTGCCAGCATCGGAGTAGACCGTCATGGAAGGGGTCTGACTCAGGAGAAATGAAGGCTCCTGTCCCACATTGAGACGATTGAGCTCTGTCTCTCCCAGGTTTTGAAAACTAATGGGTTCAATGTTCCTGGCGAAGTAGGCGTCGGCTATGTGAACGGTTTTGAGCTCCCGCAAACTATCCGAAGGCGCGTCCTGTGCCCTAAGAGTGAGCGTGAATAAGCATAGACTGATGGTGAAAAAGATGTGTTTCATGAAGAATTCGTTTGTGCAAAGGTGAAGAAAAATATAATTGTGTACAAATTACACAAAAGATTTTCTGTAAAAGAAATCCCTGCCCAACTTTATGGTGGACAGGGTATATAAATAGTCAATCTTCGTTTATCGCTTGGGAGGTGTACGAGGCTTTTTGACTGTCAGCTTCGCTGAAATGCTTTGATCGCCTTGCGTGATCAGCAGTCGATAATCACCCGGATGGAGATAGGCAATGCCGTTATCCGCTTTTTTGAGCACAAAGTCCTCATCTTCCTTCTTCCTTTCTGATTCGTATGCGTTCATTTTATCAGCATCAATGCTCAGGTCATACTGGATAAAATTGAGACCATTGATCCCATCCATCTGCCAGCTTTTGACCACCAGGCCTTCGGAAGTTTTTACAGCCAATTCCACTTGACCAGCTGATTGTTGATAAAAAGAATAAGAAGCCTCCGGGGTTCTGGGGTCCCGCCAGGGTGAAAAAGATTTGCCCCAACTATCACGGTACGTCAGACTGTTTTCGCCAAAGAGGTGGAGGGCATTTGCCATGAG
>JBCBZF010001039.1:0-2584 GCA_039815525.1 Bacteroidota bacterium
CAGCGTAACGGCACTTTTGCCCATCATTTTATTTCCCCTTACGGGTGCACTTGACCTCAAAACCACCACTGCGGCTTTTGGCCATAAATACATTTTCCTCTACATGGGCGGCTTTGTGATTGCGATTGCGATTGAAAAATGGAACCTGCACAAACGCATTGCTCTCAGCATCATTTATCTGATTGGGACCGACATAAGCCACATCATTCTCGGCTTTATGATCGCCACCGCATTTATGTCGATGTGGATTTCCAATACGGCGACCTCCGTCATGATGCTTCCCATCGGCATTGCAATCGTCAAACAGCTACGCGACAATCCGAACACAGTCGAAAATGAAAACCTGATTTTTGGAAAAGCCCTGATGCTGGCCATTGCCTATTCCGCTTCGATCGGTGGCATGGCGACCCTGATTGGCACACCACCCAATCTGGTGTTTGTGGGCGTCATTCAGGAATTGTACAAAATCGACATCAGCTTTTTCCAATGGTTCCGTTTTGGTTTACCGATTTCGATTCTTCTGCTGGTCATTTGCTGGCTATACCTCACCCGCTTTGCTTTCCGCTTCAAACAAAAAGAATTTCCAGGTGGCAGAGCCGAAATCAAGCGCTTGTTGTCAGGTCTGGGGAATATCAGTTTAGAAGAAAGTCTGGTACTCATCGTCTTTATCCTTACAGCGAGCTTATGGATCAGTCGGTCTCTGCTGCAGAATCTCTTACCAGCACTTGACGATACCATCATTGCTATGCTGGCAGCCATCGTTTTATTTGTCTTGCCTTCATCGACCAAAGGAGAAAAGTTGATCAAATGGGAGGACGCAGTCAAAATGCCCTGGGGCATCATGCTGCTTTTTGGTGGCGGCATGGCTCTGGCCTCTGCTTTTCAAAGCTCTGGCCTGGCCAGCTGGATCGGTTCGCAGCTGACCCTGCTGGACGGTCTCAACATCTTTTTATTGGTACTGATTCTGATCGCGGCGGTCAATTTCCTGACCGAAATCACCTCCAATCTCGCCACAACAGCCATGTTGTTGCCGATTCTCGCGCCGATGGCACTCAGCCTGGACATCCATCCCTATGTGTTGATGGTTTCTGCGACGGTAGCCGCTTCCTGCGCCTTTATGCTTCCAGTGGCGACGCCTCCCAATGCAGTGGTCTTTGGTTCAGGCTATCTGCGCATTCCAGATATGATCCGAACCGGCATCTGGCTCAATGTACTGTCTATCTTTCTGTTGGCATTTTTCGTCTACTTTGTGCTGCCGGTGGTATGGGTGTATCAGCCTGCGCCTTTTCCAGACATCCTACGTATGATCGGGAAGTGATGGTCAGTTATCGCTGCCCTTTCCTGGATCGGACCTGCAAATCCGAATAAATACGGCCGTATAAGATTGCGTCCAATGCAGCAATATTCCACGTCTCAAGGCGGGGTAAAAAACCCGACATTGCAATTCCCCTATATGGCCTGTATTTTTGTTGAAAGAGCAATTTTTCTCCCACATGAGATATTCACTTCATCTTGTCAGCTGTCTGGCCATCGTCTTCCTCTTCACTGCCTGTGGTCCCACTCCGCCTCCTGAAGCGGAAGTACGCGCCAAACTGGTGGGAACCTATTGTGCTGACAACTACAAACTGGAAATCCGGGAGGACAATACCTACAAAAACCGCAAACGCCTCAAAAGCATGCTTGGCAGCAACCTTCTCACCGAATCCTGCCGGAGCACCTATGAATTGGTATTGGAAAATGACCAATGGATTGTACGCTTTGCCAAAGACGAACATCCACAGGCCGTCTTCAAGGATTGTGCTGGTGACATGGTCATTTGGAACAAAGAGCAGGAATACCTCATTGGCAATGAACGCAAGATTCAGATCAAGGATCGTTTCGACGGTGTTTTGCTCACCAAAGGTCCCTGTAACTAATTCCCGCTTCCATACACCACTGCTATGAAAATCATCTGCATTGGCAGAAATTATGTAGATCACGCCAAAGAGCTGAACAATCCGGTTCCGGCGAAACCACTGATCTTTTTCAAGCCGGATACAGCTGTCCTACGGAGCAACAAAGATTTTTACTATCCTGAATTTACCCAGGATCTCCACTACGAATGCGAAATGGTGGTACGGATCAGCCGGGAAGGAAAATACATTCAGTCTAAATTTGCCCGAACCTACATCGATGGGATCGGGTTGGGCATCGACATGACGGCCCGGGATATCCAGTCTGAAGCGAAGAAAAAAGGGCACCCCTGGACCCTCGCCAAAGGTTTCAATGACTCTGCACCTGTCTCAGAGTTCCTTTCTCCGGATCAATTCCCGGATTTACAGGATGTCCGCTTCCGTTGTTTGATCAATGGAGAAGAAAGGCAAAACGGACATACCAAAGACATGATTTTTGCCGTTGATTTTATCATTGAATACATCTCCAAGTTCATTACGCTTAAAAAAGGAGACCTCATCATGACCGGCACGACCAAAGGCGTAGGCCCACTGGCGGTCGGTGATCACATTGAGGCCTTTCTGGAAGACCAACAACTGCTAAATTTTCATGTCAAATAAGCTGAAAGTCCTGTTGCTGGGCGGCTTCATCG
>JBCBZF010000647.1:0-4252 GCA_039815525.1 Bacteroidota bacterium
CCCTTTTCAATACCTATAACTTTTTTGCCCTCTACGCCAATCTGGTTGACTTTGTCTATGATCCGGCCCAACGGAAAGCTGTAGCAGAACGTGAGGAACTCGATCAGTGGATCATGTCTGTGATGAATTCCCTGATTGCAGAGGTCAAAAAACAAATGGACGATTATGAGCCGACCAGAGCGGTCAGAGCAATTGACTATTTCGTCAATGAGCAGCTGTCCAACTGGTATGTTCGGCTTTCAAGAAGGCGATTCTGGGATGGCGATCCTGCGGCCTTCCAAACGCTTTATGAGTGTTTGCGTACTGTATTTCAATTGATGAGTCCTTTTGCGCCTTTCTTCTCCGACAAACTCTACCGGGATCTTACACAAGGAAAAGAAGCCAGCAGTGTGCACGTTTCCTTTTACCCAGAGGTCGAAGAGCAAGTCATTGATCTCGACGCTGAGAAACGCCAGGAAATGGCCCAAAAAATTACGTCCCTGATCCTGAGTCTGCGCCGGAAAGACAAGCTTAAAGTGCGTCAACCACTGGCCAAGGCCATGGTAGCTGTCATGGATTCATCACTGGCTGGACAGTTTGAGCTCGTGAAGGATTTGATTGGACATGAGGTTAATATCAAGGAAATTGAATATATTAGAGAAGATAATTCGATCCTTGTCAAGAAAATCAAACCCAATTTCCGGGTTCTTGGTCCCAAAGCAGGGCCCATGATCAAAGAAATTGGACCTGCGCTGGCAACGTTTTCTCAAGAAGACATCCGGCAGCTGGAACAGGAAGGAAAAGCGACTCTGACGCTCTCCTCTCAAACCCTGGACATCACCACTGAGGATGTGGAAATTCTGAGTGAGGACATACCAGGATGGTCAGTGGCTTCCGATGGCGTTTTTACAGTCGCCTTGGATATTACCCTGACTGACGATCTGACAGCTGAAGGGATTGCCAGAGAGTTTGTCAACCGGATTCAGAATCTCAGAAAAAATAATGGATTCGAAGTATCCGACCGGATCAACATCCGACTCAGTGCTGATGCATACTGGAATAAAGCGGTCGGAAACTGGTCCGACTACATTCAAAAAGAGACCCTGGGCGACAGCCTTTTGATAGAAGAAAGCGTTGAAGGAGAAGAAGTAGACATCAATGGTCACAAAGGTCAGATTCATCTGGCCAAAGTATAGACAGCATTGCTCATGATGCTATTTGCCTGTAATTCTGGTTTTAATTGAATTTGTCCATGGCAGAAAACGAAAACAAGAAATTCTACAGCAAAGGGGAACTGCAAGAGTTCCGCAACATCATCCAAAACAAATTGGATGACTCACGCTCAGAATATAGGAGGCTCAAAAGCAGCCTGAAAGAGATGGGCGGTAATTCCGCCGACAGTCTCAACTTCACTGAATACGGCAACGAAGGCCGGGAAAAAGAACAAGTGGAGATTCTCATGGCCCGTCAGGCCAAGTTTAGCGATAAACTGGAACTGGCATTGGGACGCATTGAGAATGGCACCTATGGCATTTGCAGAATCTCTGGGGACCTGATTCCCAAAGCGCGCCTGCGTGTGGTTCCACATGCGACCACCACCGTAGAAGCCAAAATGAAACAAAATCGTAAGCCTGCCAATCGCGGTTAGGGTCTTGCAAGCAAGGTTCATTTGATTTTTAGACCGGAGGATGTGAATTTGCATTCTCCTTTCGCCTGATATTGGCCCGTCGATTGCACAGGTTGATTCAGACGCTTAATCCAACAGCACATTGAACAAAACAGCGAAGTATTTTCTGGTAGCAGCAGCAGTGGTCATCATTGACCAGATCACCAAATTGATCATCAAGCTAAACATGGACCTGGGCCAGTCAGAATCGGTAATTGGGGACTTTTTCAAGATCCAGTTTATCGAGAACAAAGGAGCTGCTTTTGGTCTGACTGTTACCAAAATTGCCAACAGTCTCGGTATGGACATGACTGAAGAGACCGGCAAACTTATTCTGACCCTGTTTTCCATCGCGGCGGTGATTGCCATTGGGGTTGTACTATTCCGTCTGGGGAAACACAAATCTCCCCTACCCTGGTTTGTGGCCCTCATATTCGGAGGTGCCCTGGGCAATATTATTGACCGGACATTTTACGGACTGTTTTTCTCTGATCTCAACGTATATACCGGTGGTCTATTTCACGGTCGCGTGGTGGATTTCTTCTACCTTGACATTTGTACCTGCCCGATGCCAGAATTCCTGGGGGGCGGCAATGCAAATCTCTGGCCGATCTTTAATATTGCTGATGCAGCCATTTCGATTGGCATTGTGGTCATCTTGATTTTTCAAGGCCGGTTTTTCAAAATGGATGAGATTGCAAGAGGCGTTTATGAAGAGAAGAAGGACAAAAAGACGGAAGAGGCAAGTTCATCAGAGGCCAAAAGCATCGAAAACAGCCCCGTTGAACAGCCCACGACCAATGCCAGCGAAACTGCTGAGGATGCGAAAGCAGACTCTTCAGACCCCTCTTAACAATTCCTCTATTTTGCGGTTGTCCTATCGGAAGAAATCACTAATTTTGGACAGCATACAACTTCCTGCCCATGGATTGGAAAAATTATCAAAAACTACTTTTACCTGATATCCCCAACCTTCACGATATCAAGGTGTATGAAAAAGAATATCACGGATACGAAGCGCTGAAAGAAGTCCTCAGTAAGAACAAATGGGCGCGGAAGGAAGTGGTTGATGAAGTCAAAAAGGCCAACATCCGCGGACGCGGTGGCGCAGGCTTCAATGCTGGTCTGAAATGGTCCTTCATGCCTCCTAAGCAAGAGGGAGTACCACGCTATCTTGCTTGTAATGGCGATGAATCTGAGCCTGGTACACACAAAGACCGTCGTTTGTTTGAATACAACCCACACCTCTTCATTGAAGGCGCCATCATCGCCTGCTATGCAATGGAAATGGATGCTGCATATGTCTACATCCGCGGTGAGTACGCCGACTGGATCGATATGATGCAGGAAGCCGTTGATCAGGCATACGAAAGAGGCTTTCTGGGAAAAAATATCATGGGCTCTGGTGTGGACATTGACATGTATGTTCACAAGGGTGCCGGTGCCTACATTTGCGGGGAGGAGACTTCTTTAATGGAATCTCTTGAAGGCAAGCGCGCGTACCCTCGTTCCAAGCCACCATTCCCAGCCCAGTATGGTCTGTGGGGCAAGCCTACCACCATCAACAACATTGAGACGCTTTCACATGTCCCTTTGGTGATTCGCAATGGTGCAGATTGGTACGGAAAAATTGGGGCACCCACTTTTCCTGGCCCCATGCTGTACGGTATCGCCGGGCATGTGGTACGCCCAGGCATGTACGAATATCCATCCGGCATGCTGATCTCAGATCTGATCTACAAAGTGGCTGGTGGCATCCGCAATGGCAAAAAGCTCAAAGCAGTGGTACCAGGTGGTTCCTCGGTTCCGATTCTGACGGCCGAAATGATTGAAGGCATCACCATGGATGCTGACTCATTGCGTACCGTAGGGACATTCGTTGGAACCGGTGGCATGGCCATTCTTGACGAAGACACCGACATCGTTAAATTCCTGATTCGGATCGCACACTTTTACGACCATGAGTCTTGTGGACAGTGTACGCCTTGTCGGGAAGGAACCGGCTGGTTTGTCAAAATGCTGCACAAAATTGACCATGGTCATGGTGAGATGCGTGATCTTGATACTCTGCTCGAACTTTGCGATACCATGGAAGGCCGCACAGTATGTGCCTTGGCTGATGCAGCTGCATGGCCGGTTCGAAACACCATCCAGCGCTTCCGCGCTGATTTTGAAGCAAAGATCACCCGCAACAGCGTCTACGCTGTCTGATCGGGGTAACACATAATTAGGAGAGCGCAGGACAAAGGTTCTGCGCTTTTTTTATGGCCTTTGTTCAAGACAGTACCCGCAGCGTCTCTGCCTTAATGTCTTCCAGAACTTTGCGCTCATCAGTGATTTTAGCAATCACACGCAGGCCATTGTGCGCACTGAAAATGAAGCGGGCAATGGCTTTGGCATCTCGTTCGGCAGAAATCTCACCATTCTGCTGGGCCATTTTCACCAATTCTTCATATTGGGCCACCACCTGGGTCAGGTTCTCACGTGTCAAATCCCTTGTCCATCCACACTAGGAGCTGTATAACCAACTTTCATTGAACCATCATTGTTAATAGCCCAACCCTTAATGACCGCATATATGTGATCTCCATCTGCGATCGCATCCTC
>JBCBZF010000483.1:0-5345 GCA_039815525.1 Bacteroidota bacterium
ACTTTACAGCAAATCATCTTTTCCGAACAGGTATGGGCCAATCTCAGGATTCAGCGCCATTTGGTCGATGCGGAGAAATTCACCCTGGATCAGCAGGTATTGGATGTTATTTTAGACGTTACCAATGCGTATTTCCAGATTCTTCAGGCCAAAACCAATGTCAAAATCCAGCAGGATAACCTCGACGCTTCGCGCAAGAACCTCGACATTGCCCAAACCCGCAACGCAGTCGGCTACTCTGGCGTCGCAGATGTGTACCGTCTTGAAAGTGAAGTAGCCAATGCAACCCAACAATTGGTGGAGGCGCGGAATGGCTTGCTGCAAGCAAAGTTACAGTTGGCCCGCTTACTCAATTGGCCGGATATCTCGGCCCATTTTGATGTAAAAGATGCGGTCTTAACCGACAGTTTGTTTGCCATCTTCGATCCTGGTGGAATTGGTCAGTTGGTTAAAAATCAGCGGGACCTGGAGATTTTCAGTGATTTCCTGGTACAAGAAGCGATGGAACGCCAGCCGATCCTCAAGCAATTGGCCACCAACAAAAAGATTCTGGATCGTCAGCTGCTCCTCAATCAGCGGGCTTTTACCCGACCGACAGTTTCCTTGCAAGGACAAGCCAATTATGTTTTTCTTCGTGGAGGAGCCGGCTCAGAAGTCATCAACTTCATTGATCCGACCACCCCAATCGATCCCATCAACTTTAATTGGAATATCGCCCTCAATGTCTCCTACCCTATTTTTCAGGGGCAGCAACGAAAAATTGATTTGCAACAAACCCGCATTTCCCAGTACCAGCTTTCCCTGCAGGATGATCTTGCCCGTCAGCAATTGACCCAGGGTGTGCGTGCGCAAGTGCTGGATCTGATGTCGCGCTCCACCAATCTCCGGTTTACAGAGATATCAGCCACGAATGCGACACGCAACTTTTCCATTGTACAAGACTCCTACTCTCAGGGGCAAGTATCCATCACCAGATTGATCGACGCGCAGCAGGCTGTTTTCCAGGCCCGGCTTGGCTATGCCAATGCCGTTTACCAATACCTGGTTTCTTTTATCCAGCTTGAATACAATGTCGGATTCTTTTCCATTTTCACCCCAGA
Organism: Bacteroidota bacterium; assembly: GCA_039815525.1. GTDB lineage: Bacteria > Bacteroidota > Bacteroidia > J057 > J057 > JBCAWW01. The sequence goes on from JBCBZF010000483.1 coordinate 1,101, forward strand.
GGATGAAATGGAAGCTTTTGTCGAACGACTTACACAATATTTCACCACTCAACGAAACACCCCAAACGAATGAAACGCGCCAATATTCATCTGATGTATCTTCTGCTTCCCCTGCTTGTTTGGCTGGGTGGATGCAGCTCAGATGCGCCGCAACAGACTGAAAAAGTCATTCGCCCGGTCAGGTATGCCACGGTTGCGCGTAGCAACGAAGGGCAAAAAAGAAGCTTTCCAGGTATTGCTCAGTCGGCGGTTCAATCCAATTTGAGTTTTCGTGCGAGTGGGTTGATCGAAAGCCTGGCCGTCAAAGTGGGAGACCGGGTGCGTAAAGGCCAGTTGATTGCGACCCTCGACAATCGGGATGCTCAGCTGGCGTATCAACAAGCCAAAGCAGCCCTGGAAAGTGCAAGGGTACAAAAAGAAAATGCCCAATCCAGTCTGACCAGGGTTCGGCAATTGTACCAATCCAACAATGTGTCATTGGCTGAGTATGAGCAGGCGAAATCTTCTTTTTCTTCGGCATCGGCCAATCTTGAATCTTCCAGTTCCACGCTGGATTTGCAAAGGAGGCAACTTTCCTACGCCAAAATCCTGGCTCCGGGAAGCGGTGTGGTTACCGCCGTCAACAATGAAGTCAATGAGGTAGTTCAGGCTGGCGCACCGATCGTGGTGATTAGTCAGGGGAAACAGATTGAGCTGAAAGTTGGTATACCCGAAACCTATATTGGTGCGCTAAAAGAAGGCAATACCGCCAGTGTTCGCTTCTCAGCGATTCCAGCCAAATCCTATCCGGCCAAGGTGAGAGAGGTGTCTTTCTCTACTGATCAGAGTCAGACTTATCCGGTGACGGTTTCCTTACAGGAAAACGATGATGAAGTCAGACCAGGCATGGCCGGTGAGGTATATTTTGAGTTTGGCCAAAGTGGACAGGATCCACTCACCATGGTTCCAGTCAAATCAGTTGGGGAAGGACCGGATGGCACCTTTGTGTTTGTCATTAAAGATGTACAAAACCAGGTCGGACTGGTTGAGAAAAGATCAGTTCAACTGGGAAAAATCATCCAGCAAAACTTTGTGGTCAAAGGTGGGCTGGAAGCTGGCACCATGGTAGCTACTGCGGGTCTCAGCTCTCTCCTGGATGGTATGCAAGTACGTTTGATGGATGAATCCTAATATTGTCGCCTGATGAATTTAACACAATCTGCACTCGACAACAATCGGGTCACCATCATGGTATTGCTGGTCATCATACTCATGGGGATCGGCTCTTATCAGTCCCTTTCCCGGGATTCAATGCCGCCTTACACCATCCGGGTTGCAACGGTTGTCACCATCTTCCCCGGAGCCGGTCCCGAACGAATCGAGTCACTGATCACCAGTAAAATCGAAGAAGTTGCGCAGGAATTACCGGAGCTGGACAATGTAACCAGTGAATCGCGAACTGGTCTGTCTGTCGTTTCGGTCAGTCTCAAAGATGAAGTCGGTCAGGCTGAGCTTCAAGCGGTATGGGATCGGCTCCGTCGGAAAATTGATGGCATTCAGTCCGATTTACCGGAAGGGATCACTGGACCAAAGGTCAATGATGACGGACTGGGCGTGGTCTATGGGATCATCGTCGGTCTGCAAGGCGATGGATTCAGTTACGCGGAGTTGAAAGAATATGCAGAAACCATCCGCGATGATATCATCAAACTACCAGATGCCTCTCAAGTAGAGCTGGCAGGTATCCAAGAAGAACAAATCTTCCTGGAGTTTGACGATGCGCGTCTGGCAGAATTGGGGCTATCAGGCAATCAGATCAAAAACTACATTTCCAACACCAACATTGTTTTCCCAGGGGGAGAAGTCAGTTTGGGCAATGAGCGCATTGTCTTGGAGCCAACCGGTAGCTTTGAACAGCTGGAAGACCTAGGCAGGGTCGTCATTCCGGTCGGAAATGGCTCTGTCAATCTCGGAGACATCACCCGAATTGTCCGGGACTACAAAACCCCGGCTCAATCGCTGGTAAGCATCAATGGCAAACCGGGCGTGGGCATTTCCATTGCCTTACGTGAAGGGGCCAACATCATCAAGCTGGGGCAGGAAGTAGACGCAAAGCTGGATGCCTATAGAAAAGAACTCCCGATCGGCCTGGAAGTCCTGCGGGCAGCTTCGCAGGATACCGAAGTAGACAAATCCGTCAATGATTTCATTGGGAATCTCCTGCAAAGTGTGGTCATCGTACTGGCCACGATGTTGTTGTTTTTGGGATTGAGAACGGGCCTGGTGGTGGCCAGCCTGATTCCGGTTACCATTGTCATGACGCTTTTTATCATGGGCATCATCAATGTCGGGCTCAACCAGGTTTCTCTGGCTGCTTTGATCATGGCGCTCGGCATGTTGGTTGACAATGCCATCGTGATGTCAGAGTCCATCCTGGTCAAAATGGAGGCCGGTGAAACGGCTCGTCAGGCCGCAATCGACTCCGCGGGAGAATTGACCATTCCCCTTCTGATTTCTTCGCTGACCACTTCGGCAGCCTTCTTGTCTTTCTTCCTGGCAGAATCAACCATGGGAGAAATTGTCGGGCCACTTTTTGTGGTCATTACCATTGCCCTGTTGTCCTCCTGGTTGTTGTCCCTTAGCATGGTCACTCTTTTGGCCACCTATCTGATCCGTGTCAATAAAAAGGCCGAAAAGTCCAAACCAGATCTATTCGAACGGGCCAATGCCTACTATAAACGCCTCTTACTCTGGGCGCTCAAATCTCCTGCTTTGTTCATTGTGCTCATTGTGGGTGCTTTGGTTCTATCCCTTTACGGCTTTACCAAACTTCCATTTATCTTTTTCCCTGACAGTGAGCGGAATCTGGTCACGCTTGACATGAATCTTCCATTGGGAACGAAAATTGAGCGGACTGAAAAAGTGGTTGCAGAAATTGAAGACTGGATTGTTGACTCTTTATTGGTAGGTGAACAAAGGAGTAAGGGAATTATAGATTGGTCTGCTTTCGTCGGAGAAGGGCCATCTTCATATGATTTGGGATACCAGCCCGGAGAAGCAAATTCTGGCTATGCTCACATGCTGCTCAACACCAGTTCCGGAGATGACAACCAAATGATCATCAACCGCCTCAATGCTTACTCTTTCCGTTCCTTTCCAGATGCTGAAGTCAGAGTGGCTCGATTGGCCGGCGGCGGTGGAGGTGGATCAGATGTCGCCGTCCGGGTCTCCGGTCCTGAGCCTGATCAGTTATTCCGCATTGCAGAGCAGATCAAAGCCGAAATGCTGAAAATCCCTGGTAGTCAGAATATCGGAGATGACTGGGGGCCTAAAATCAAAAAGTTTATCATCAATATCGATCAGAACAAAGCCAACCGGGCAGGGATCAGCAATCAGGATATTGCCCTTTCTCTGCAAACTGCTTTGAGTGGATTTCGGATGGGTGCGTTTCGGGAAGGGGAAAACAACATTCCCATTATGTTCCTGAATGAACGCAATGAAGACCTTGAAATTGGTGAGCTGGAAAGCGTCAGTATTTTTGCCCAGGGCTCTGGCCGAAATGTGCCTTTGACCCAGGTAGCCGAAATTCTTCCTGCCTGGCAATATGCCAAAATCAAACGAAGAGATTTGTTTCGGACCATGACAGTTGACTGTGATGCGATGGAGGGATTTACCGCCACTGACATCACAGATATATTGAATCCGCGCCTGGCTGAGCTCAAAAAAGAATGGCCCTCTGCTTACAATTATGAACTTGGTGGAGAAGCAGAAAGCAGTTCAGATGCCATGGGAGCCGTGATTGATCAACTGCCCTTGTCTGGCTTCATCATTCTCCTTCTACTGATTTTACAGTTTAATTCTTTCCGCAAAACCGTCATTGTGCTCAGTACCATTCCCCTGGGCTTGATCGGTGTGGTTGCAGGGCTGCTCAGTTTTCAGTCATATTTTGGCTTTTTTGCCTTTCTGGGTCTGATTTCTTTGGCAGGTATTCTGATCAACAATGCCATCGTGCTGATCGACCGGATTCAGATCGAATTGACTGAAATGAAACGCGAACCGGCTGATGCCATCATCGCCGCAGCACAGCAGCGCTTTCGTCCCATTCTGCTAACGACTTTTACAACAACTTTGGGACTGATTCCTTTGTACCTGGGTGGTGGCTTGATGTGGGAACCGATGGCGATCGCCATCATGATTGGCTTGCTTTTCGCAACCGTGATTACGCTGCTGTTTGTCCCGGTCTTATACCGGATTTTCTTCCGGGTC
>JBCBZF010000420.1:0-5862 GCA_039815525.1 Bacteroidota bacterium
CGTGCATGAGATGGATGCGTCCATCTTTTTCCACCGCCAGGCCAACATGAGAAATATCCAGACTCTTCATGGAGATGGTGATGGCGATGAGATCACCGGGCTGTATACCTTTTTCCAGCTTCTGGACCGAGGCTTTAGGAATATAATGGTAATCTCTTTGACGGACTTCTGCCTCAACGTCAGCCAATGCCTGCACATAGGAAGCATTGGTCAGTTGCGGATAGTATTGGGGATGCGCAGACATAAAGCCAAGCTGGTTTTCATAGGGGATGCCACCGATTTCCTGGGTAATATTTTTCAGAATGCCTTTCTGCTCATTTTCATAAATCCAATCTGAAAAGTAATGTAAACGGGAAGGATAATGCGCTCTTTTCCCATCCCGGTAACGCAAAAATTCCAATTCTTTTTCATAAGCAGCTTCACTCAACTCTCCTTTCTTCGCCAAGCGCGTCAGACTCACAATCGATTCGAGATAGGTGGTGCAATCCAAACCGATGAGATTGATGACCAATGGCTCGTCTCCTTCCACTTCAAGTGTCTTCTCCACATAAGTCGTGCCCAGGAAGCTCCTCCCAATGTCCTGAATCAGTTTATCTATACTGACATCTGACACATCTTTGGTGCCCAAGTCTGCCAGGGCCTGATTGAGACGGGCCTTACTTTCTACCGAACATACTGTCTGGCCGATTGACATAATCGGAAGGCAAAGACAAGCAATCAAAAGGAAACAAAATCGCATTGAGATGAAGGTCTTGAAGATAAAACGGCGGATGTAGTCGAAAATTGGATCGCTATTGTAGCTGGGAAAGGCTGTTTATTGTTTTGCTCTGACCGAAGCAACTTCGGCGGCAGTAAGTGGCCCGGCATCATTGCCCCAGGCGGAACGCACATAGGTCAGCACCGCGGCAATGTCCGCATCACTGAGGAAGGCATGTGGATTCATCACATTGCTGTACAGTTCCCCATCGATTTCGATGGGCTCGCTCATGCCATTGAGAACCACACCGATGAGGCGTTCTTTGTCGCCCAGGACCCAGTCCGTTCCAATCAGCGGAGGATTCAATCCAGGCACCCCATTGCCATCCTGCATGTGACAGGCAAAACAATAGGTATTGTAGACTTTTTTGCCCTGCACCTGTTGAGGGGAAAGGTTTTCTGCTACGGCCTTTTCAGAAGTCGCTTCTGTTGGGGCGGACTTGCTGCAAGCAAAAAGGAGCAGAACTGCAAGAATGGGAAGAATTTGTTTCATGAAAATGGGTGTCTGCTTAAGCTTTTTTCTTTCCGTAATACATCACCCGCCAAATCCGTCCTTTGGCATCGTCGGTGATATACAGTGAGCCATCTGGTCCTTCAGCCAGGCCGGTTGGTCGATAGGCGGCATCGCGGGTACTCATCACTTTGTCCATGCCTTTGAAGCCATGTGCAAACACTTCCCAGTCTCCGCTTACTTTTCCGCCATTCATGGGGATGAAGACCACCATATAGCCTTCCTGGGGGTCTGGCAGACGATTCCAACTGCCGTGAAAGGCGATAAACGCACCATCTTTATAGCGTTCTGGAAATTGATCCCCGGTGTAAAACAGCAGATCATTGGGCGCCAAATGACCAGGAAAAGCCAAGGCCGGCTCCTTGATGCCTTCACAGCGACCTTGCTTCACGCCATCACCGCCATATTCGGGATTGAGGAGCTTTTTATTGATCTCCTGATTGTAGAAGCAATATGGCCAGCCAAAATCATCTCCTTCGCTGACTTGCAGAAATTCTTCAGCCGGTAAGATGGTGTTATCTTCCTGGGCAAACGTCTCTGGCCAGAGACGGTGTAAATCATCCCGTCCGTGCTGGGCAGCAAACAGAGAATTACCGCCTTCACTCCACTCTATGGCCACGGCATTGCGAATGCCAGTGGCGTATTTTTTGCCATCTGCCTGCTGGGTTTGCCCAACTTTAGACGCACTAAATTGCCAGATGCCAGCCTGCCACTCAAGCTGGGGACAGGGATCAAGACCAGCTGAGCCCGGCGAACGCATTTCCTGCTGGCATGCATTGGAAGGCGCTCCGACATTGACGTATAGATTGTCCTGTGGATCAACTGCAAAGGTCTTGGAGGCATGCTGCCCCTGCACCGGGAAACCGCCCACGATTTTTTCTCCTACTGTATCTGGCAATAAACTTTCGCCTGCAAAGGCATATCGGTACACGCAGGTGTCAGAAGCCGCATACAAATAGTTGCCCTGAACCTGCAATCCAGTCCCGCGGTAATTACCAAAGCCATCCATGGTCTCAGCATGTCCGTCTCCATCTGTATCCCGCAAGGCCAGCACGCCTTTGCCCTGATACAATTTGCTCAGGTTGACGAAGATATCACCATTGTCCCGCACATCAATGTGGCGTACCCGTCCCAACGAATCGGCGACTACGACAGCCCCAAAACCGTCTGGCACATTGATCGCACCATTGTCAGGATCAGCAGCGGGCAAGACAGAACTGCCTGGAGTCTCGACTGAAGCAGTCTCCGCCTGCGGGCCACAGGAGAGCAAACTGATTGCGACAAACACAAAAAGAAAGGAAAATTTAGACATCATGAAGGCGATTTTGATTGGTGGTCGAATTTACTGAAAGTTTTGGCAATTGCGTTTGCAGGTACTGGCCTGGCTTGCGTTTTTCCCAGCAACAGAGACAAAGTCGGATGGGGAGAGACTGATGCAAAAGGCTTCTCCCAGGATCGTTGCAGCCAGCTTTTTTTCCCTTACCTTTACGTCCTCATTAAACCCAAAAATCTGTGGCAAATATTCGTCTGTTCAAAGGCTGGCGTCCCCTCCCGGAAAAGGTCGCCCGCGTCGCATCCCGCCCCTATGATGTCTTGAACTCTGCCGAAGCACGTCTTGAGGCAGCAGACAATCCTGATTCCTTTTTGCATGTGGTCAAACCAGAGATTGATTTGCCGGAAGACATCAACCAATATGATCCGAAGGTTTATCAAACCGGACGGGACAATTTTCATCAATTGATTGCGGCGGGAACCTTTGTACAGGATCCGGAGGAAACGCTTTATGTCTATCGCCAGATCATGGACGGGCACAGCCAATTGGGCTTTTTTGTCTGTGTAGCGGTCGAGGATTATGTCAATAATCTGGTCAAAAAGCACGAGCTGACCCGGCCGGACAAGGAAGAAGACCGCAAGACCCATGTGCGGGTCAGTGGCATCCACGCCGAGCCGGTATTCTTTGCCTATCGTTCACAAACGGATCTGGACGCCATTCTGGCCAAAATTGAGGCAGAGGAAAGCCCAGTCAATGATTTTATCACCGAGGACGGGGTACAACATACGCTTTGGGCCATCACTGATGAAGCCTTGTGTGCAGCGGTGCCACAACTTTTCGCAGAAAAAGTGCCTGCGGTTTACGTCGCAGACGGGCATCACCGAACCGCAGCCGCTGCTTTGGTTGGCAAGGAAGTAGGAGACGCCAATCCACATCATACTGGTGAGGAATCCTACAATTACTTCATGGCGGTGATTTTCCCCGATGACCAACTCAAGATCATCGACTATAACCGGGTGGTCAAGGATCTGAACGGCCTGAGCAGTGCCGAGTTACTGGACAAACTGAGAGCTTCTTTTAGCGTTGAGAAGAAAGGCAGTTTGTACAAACCAGCGCAGCTACATGAATTCAGCATGTATCTCGACGGCGATTGGTACGCACTGCACGCCAAGCCAGACACCTACAATGACGATGATCCCATCGGTGTGTTGGACGTGACCATTTTGTCAGAACAAGTGCTGGAACCACTGCTGGGCATCAAGGACCTGCGCCGTGATAAGCGGATTGAATTTGTGGGTGGTATCCGCGGCCTGGAGGAATTGGCGCGCAGAGTAGACAATGGCGAAATGAAGGTCGCTTTTGCGCTCTACCCGGTCTCCATGCAGCAGCTCATGGACATTGCCGACAACGACATGATCATGCCGCCGAAAGTAACCTGGTTTGAACCGAAATTGCGGTCCGGTCTGGTGGTGCATAAGTGGGATTGAGTTTGGGCAATAGGTGTCTCTCTCTCAGTCGAATGGCAGCAGCATGGTGATGGCATGATCTTCCCGTTTGGTTTCGCGGAAGCCCAGATGGCGGTACAGGCGTACCGCTCCTGCATTGCGCGTATCCGCTGAGAGAGAAACACCAGTCACACCCTGGACCTGCAATTTGGCAAACATGCGTTTCATCAAAGCGGTCCCGATGCCTTTTCCCCGCTGTGCTTCCACCAAAGCAATGCCCAGTTCTGGATAGGCTTCCTCAACGAAGCCATAACCGGGATCAGCAGCAGGAAAAAAACGGACCCAGCAGGCACCGATTTTTTCGTCTTCCACTTCTGCGATCAACCCAAAGTCTCCGGCCTGTTGCAGATAGTTTTGGTGGTAGCGTCGCAGATGCGGCTCCTCCAGCATGTCGCGCGGATAGAGTGCTCCGCCTTCCGGCACGAAGAGCGACTGATAAAACATGTCCAGGTGGAAAGCGAGATCAGCGGGGGTGAGGGGGCGGATGTGCATGGGAAGATTTGGGTGGAAATGCACGCCTATTTTAGCAAAAGTGGTCTCAAAATGCGAGACCCGTGGATTTTATTTCTTCACAACTCGTAAAGAGGACGTTTCATGAAGGTCAAGTCCTGAATGTATACCGAACGTGAAATGCTTTGAGAATAAGGGGAGGGACACGGCATGCCATGTCCTTTTCTTTTCGGCAGACCCTCAAAGTCAGTGGTTTGCAAAAAAGAAAAATCATCCCAAATCAAGTTTGGCACAGCGTTCGGGATCTCCGTCAAGGCTTAGCTGCTTTATTCTACCTGCAATACAAAGACTGAGATCCTGAATACATCCTTCGCCTTTGGCTACGGATTTTTCAGGAAACGAAGCACTGGGATCATCATTTCCGTAAAATTCCAGAACGGCTCTACAACCCCATCCCAACTATCTGTCAAAAAGCGTATCTTTCGTCAAAGCACACAACGCAGCATGCCAGATATTTCAAGCGTCGGAAAAATCATCAATCTTCTTAAGCCCTTCGCCAAGAAAAAATGGGAAGCGCTCAAAGAGCATGATCAAAGAGTCATTTATCTACATCAAAAGCTGAATATTCCGCTCCAGATCGGCGACAGCTTCGAGAGCGTTTATGCCCATTCGCTGATTGCTTACGGTGCCAGTGAGCAAAGTCATCAGGACATTCTCACCCTCTTCTCACAAGAAGATGTGATCGGCAGTTTCCAGGACTTTTTCCGGCGGAAAATCACTGCCGAAGCGCTCAGCTCTCTCCTATTGGATCGCATCAACATAGATCCACACCTCCATCCGGTCCACATTCAATCCATAGCAGATTTACAGCCGGAAGTGGCCTTCTTCGTGTCTATCCTCAAAGAAAAAGTAGACCTCTCGCGCTCTCCCAAAGAGTTGGAGATGTATCATACCTTACTTTCTCAAAAGGAAGAGATGGTCAATATTCTCGGACCGATTGAAGAGAAGTTGGACAGATTGGTTGCTGAAACCGAGAAAACTACTTTTGACTACCAAATCAAAAAATATCTGCAAGCACGCTATGATGCGTTTCAGGAAGAAAAATTAGCAGATGGGAAATTCATCCCGATTCATGGAGAAACCGTAGAAGAGGATTCGCTTTTCTCTGAAAAAATGATTCGGGACGCGCAAGGCCGGGAAAAGCCTTTTAACATCAAGAAAAAAGGTAAAAAGCAGCAGCACAAACCGATCGATCAATTTGTCTCCAATTGGCTGGACCAAACGAATCAATCTTTTCTGGTGATCGTGGGCGAATACGGAACCGGTAAAACAACCTTTTCCCAATACCTCACCCACCAACTGGCGAA
>JBCBZF010000971.1:0-2786 GCA_039815525.1 Bacteroidota bacterium
CCTCACCAATCAGGTGGCGATGGGCCAGGCTTTCCTTCGGATCACGCAAGATGGAAGGATTGAACAATCAGATTTGGTAAAAAAATCAAATGTTGAACAGATTCATTTTGAGGTGATTAGATCGATGTGATCCATAGATAGCGAGAAAATATTCCCTTACCCAAAGGGTTTCGTCAGAAAGATGGTCTATAAGGAAAACAAACCTGGACCTATTGAGTATGAAACATTCAGTTTTTTTCTTTTTGACATTCTGCTTCGGAATGTCGGCCATTCTCTTTCCCGCATGTGATCAAAGTGAAACGCCTTGTTCAGTGTCAACCTGGTATGAAGATGCCGATGGAGATGGCCTTGGCAATCCCGCTGTCAGCCAGGAAGCTTGTGAACAGCCGGAAGGCTATGTTGCTGACAATTCAGACACCGATGATGGCGAAACGGTCCTGGATGTTGACCCAACCTACTTTGCAGCAGCCAATGCAAGTATGACGGTGACGAAAGTGCCCTGTACACTTTCCGACGGAACTGAAACGGAGTGTTATGAAATTGTAACCAATAGCACACCTACTGATCATCAGATGGGCCCCTGGTGTCCGGACAACATCTCCGATGATGCAAGTGCTGGTGGTATCTGGCTGGAAAGTGGGGAAGTGTATGATGTAGATGGGGCGTTTGTTGAAAATATGGCCACCTTTTACAATGACAATACCTGGTTGATGTACGATGCCAATGGGGACATTTATGTAACCGAGACAGAGCAGGAATGTATTGATGCGGCCAATCCGAATGTAGGGGCCCAATACGAAAATTTCTGTGTGGAATGTCTGCCGTCTTATATCACCAATGTATCGCAGACCTGGTTGATTCCGGTTCGGCCGGTAAAGCAGAATACAGCTGCTTATTTCGCAATGGGACCAGGTGGCCCTGGAAATACCTTGCCTTCTACGCGGGGCATTGCCTTGAATGGCGTCGAGTTTTCTGCACCAGCTCCAGTCAACAATATCCTGGGCGCTTACACACTCGCCCCCTTTGATGATGCTGGTGGTCATATTAATGTCAATCAGGGCTATCACTATCATGCTGCCACTGGAATCAGCTATTCTGTTCCCCAAAGCGACGATCATGCCCCTTTGATTGGCTACGCGATGGATGGCCACGGCATCTATGCTTTAATGGATGCAAATGGAAATGAAGAAACTGATCTGGACGATTGCAGAGGTCAAACGGATGAAATCAGGGGGTACCATTATCATGTAGATGCGGCTGGTGCCAACAATTTCATCAACTGCCTGCAGGGCGCCTATGTCAATTAGCTCAAGTTCCCCTTTATCCACCTGTTAGGTTTGGTCCTGGTAATTGGAGCGGGACTACTTTTCATCATTTACATCATCAGAAAATATGTCTAAACGCATCATCATTCTCTGCTTGCTGCTGGGATATGGGATTACGCAGGCTCACCAAACAGAGCTTTCTTCCACCATATTATCAGAGCAAGGAGAAAACAAATGGGTTCTGCAGATTCGGGCTTCACTGACAGCTTTTGAGTATGAAATTGAGCACCATTTTGGCGCGAATGCCTATTCAACGCCGGAGGAATTTAAGATGCTGGTCAGCAAATATGTTCAGGAACACACATCCATTTTGTTCAATGGTACCGAGTACGGCGAATTAAAGGAGGTTGCGGTTCGCTTGGGGCATGAGACCAGAGTCGTGTTTCAGGTACTTGCTAAGCCTGCAACTATTCACACTCTGGAGGTGAAAAACAATAGTTTTCAGGATGTCGCCCGGAATCAAAACGCGTTGCTGGTGGTTCGAAAAGGTTTTTCGAAGCAACAATTTTCCCTCAATGAGGAAAACGATCACCGGATTAGCTTAAAGGTTGGGCAGAGCTGTTTTGAACAGCTCGGGCGAGATGAGAGCCAACCTTTCCGGTTGATCCTGCTTGTTGGACTTATCGTAATCTTGCTGACTGGGATTCTTCTGGCTTATCAGAAACGACAGCGTCCATCCATTTTTTCCCCCACTTAACTTTGCTCAGGTATGAAAACATGACAATGTATCCTGCTACTACTGTTTTTGGAAAAAAAGTGAATTGCCGCTCGCTGGATAATCTGCCAGAAAGACTCGACTTAGCAGGAAACACCTTCAGGCGGGCAACCCGCTTTGGGAGCCATGCCCAGTATACTTCCCTGATGACTCATTTCCCATTCACAACATTCTGTGAATTTGGCATGCAGGCGTTTGCGGGCACGTTGAATGCGGGATTTGGCTCCGGAAAGAGACAGCCCCAATTTATTGGCCACTTCCTTTTGCTTTTGACCATCAATATCAATCCAGCGAATGATCTCCTGGTCTTCCTGGTCCATTCGTGCCATCAGCTTGTTGAAGCAGGAAGTCGCCTGGATCAGGCCCGAAGGTGGGAGATCTGTTTCAGGGATGTTAGCCAGGACCTGGCGCTCCCGTTTGTCTTGTCGGTGGTGATCCATGATCACATTGTGCGCAATCTGGTAGAGCCAGGCTTTCGGATTTTTGACACCTGATCTTTTGGTACAAAAATCATAGACTTTCAGCAGAACTTCCTGTCGAAGATCTTCCGCCAGGGTCCGATTTGGGATTCTCTTTCGGATATAGGCAAAAACGACTGTTTCATGTTCAGCCCAGAAAGCGGGAACATCACATTTGGTATTGATCATGTGGTTGGAACCTTGGTGTGTTGAAAGACGAAAGCCATTTCAGCGGCAATCTGACGGCATCTCTCACGATACGCAGTGGCTTGTCTTTCGGTTCCATCC
>JBCBZF010001309.1:0-1573 GCA_039815525.1 Bacteroidota bacterium
GCTTTTTCGGGTATGCCGTCGGCTTTTTCCCTGTCAATCCCGTAAATGGGCATTTCAAAATCATTGAGATCAATGAGATGAATTTTTACATTTTCAAGCTGGGCAGCGGTGTAACTGGCAAACTGTCGATTGATAGAATGGCGGCTGTTGCTGGCACCAAAAACCAATATGTTATTCATGTTGATCAGGATTTTGCAGACGTCCAATCAGTCGTCTCAGCTCTTCCAGCTCAGCGACAGACAGCCTTCGCATGAAGGGCTGGTAATAGTCCTTGACCTTCACCTCTAATTCAAGCAATATCTTGGCGCCGGCTTCGGTCAACTCAATGTCGATTTTGCGACGGTTGGTGGGACATTCCCGGCGAATGACATAGCCTTTGTCCAGGAGTTTGTCAACGATGCGGGTAACATTGCTACTGGGTGAGACCATCCCCTTGAGGATATCCTGCATAGACAAGGGCCCGGAATCGGCCTCGCGCAGAATTTTCAGCACTTTATATTGTGGTTCTGTCATGCCTACAGCACGCATCTTCTGCCCTACCCCTTCGGTCATTTGATGGCCGGTAGAGATGATGTCATCAATGGTTTGAAAAAACTGCGGATCCATGTATAGATCAATTTTGTCAGGACAATACTACAAGTTTTTCTCACAAATCAGAAAATCCTGTTCTGTGCCAACTCTTTCGATTATATACAGTTAGGATGATATGTCAATTGCAGAAAAGTACCAGCTGAGCGAAGTAGATGTAGATCGCATCATTGCCATGGCCTGGGAGGACCGTACACCATTCGAGGCGATCAAGGTCCAATTCGGTCTACCGGAAGCTGATGTCATCAAACTGATGAAACAGGAGATGCGGCTCAAAAATTGGCAAAAATGGCGCGCCAGGGTACAAGGACGTAAAACAAAACACCGAAAGCTCCGCCAAAACAGCGTGGACCGCTTTCGATCAGGCTCTCAACGCGAGATTACCCAGAATCGCATCTCTAAAAAGAAGTACTGAGGGCACAATCTATTTTTTCTCTCCCTAACTAGCCGTTGCATTCAGCAAAAGGCACCGCCAGATCCCCCTTCATCAGAAATTGATCTGGCAGACCATCATATCGGCATCGATTTCTGCGCCTTTGGCACGATAAAAAGCCTGAGCGTGATGATTGTCTCTGGTTACTTCCCAACTGAGACGTTTGCATTGGTTGGCCTTTGCTTTCTCGACAATCGCATCAAATAAACCATTGCCAATCCCTTTGCCCCGATAAGCTTCCCGTACAATCAAATCATCGAGAAACATCGCTTTTCCAACCCAGGAAAAATACGCGTAAAAATGGGTAGCAATGCCTAAAATCGCGCCTGCGTCATCTTCAACCACCAAACAATTGAAAATGTCCCTGTCTTTTCTCAGTTGTTCGACCGTCAGAGTGGCGCGTTCTCCCATGCCGATTAGCACCGCCAATTCTTTGATCATATCGACAATTGCTGGTAGATCTTTCTCCTGATACTCTCTGATTTGATGCATAATGCTTAGTTGATCGGAATACCTGTCAATAATGGATGGTTGCTTTGCCTGCTAAAACAA
>JBCBZF010001027.1:0-2612 GCA_039815525.1 Bacteroidota bacterium
CATTCCATCAAAGTTTCCAAAGGATGTTCAAAAAGAAATGAAAAAAAGTGTGGTCATTCCAGCCGGTGTGTATTGGAATGGGGACCGGACACAACTTCATCAGTTCTCTGGTTTTGTTCCCAAAGGCAGTGAAAGCCTTCGTCTTGCGGTCTTGTCTGTGGATGAAAAAGGCAGCGTAGAAGAAGCCAAAACCATGGCATTCAGCCCTGCCAATTTAAAAGGCTACGAGCTGCAAACTTTTGAAAGCGCAACAGAAAAAGCGAAACTGGCCTTAAATGGCTATGAAACAGCTTTTATCAGAAATCCAACTCTGGCTGGTAGTCCGACCATCATTCGGGGGAAATTTGTAGATCGCTACAAAAACGGCCTCTGGATCGGCTACAAATTTGAGAAAAGTGCACAAAGCAAAATGGAGGATCGCTTCTGGCGTTTTGTATCCTTCCCCCTCGGCGAGGAAATGCTGGACCAGAATCACTATCTCCTCCAACCACCGTCCTTACTGGGCAAAGCCTGGATTGCGGGTCGACGCTATCTCCCGGCTCGGGGAAGGGCGTATATCGGCGGACTCAAAGCCGTATCCGGATCAAATATCTTCTTGAGTGGTATTTTCAATCTTGGCAGCGCTCAATGGGAACATCAGCAAGACATTGATCTTGGCATGAAAATGCGCCCCGATCTTCATAGCTGGATCAGACATGGAGAACACACCAGTATTCTATTGGGCTCTACCGAAGCATTCAAACTACTTCAGCTAGATTCGCAGGGGCAAAAGCAGCATTTGGTGGCACTGCGTATCCCACAGTCAGGCGGTAAAAGCAACCAGGCCCCTTCGATCAAATTACATCACGAAGGCAATACGGTATACGCTTTCGCAAGTGTGTATCAAGGCTTAATGGGGAAAAATATCGGCCTCTCTGTTTCAAGCATTGAAAACGGACAGGAAACCCAACATTGGACCTTTGACAATGCCACGCTTGCCGCGAAAGCACAACTTCCTGCCAAACAAAAAATCAAACTGGGCAAGCTGAAATTCATGCAGCTCCAACAGATCAAACACTTACAAAATGGCGACTTTCTTGTCCTGGCGCAGGCACGCAACGAAAAACTCAACGCCGTCGAAATGGCCAATTTGGCCATTCAGATTGGAATGGATGGTAGCCTCAAAGCCTGTTACCTGATGGACGGCCTCAAGCCACCGAAAGATGAACAATTGAGTCAGGAGCAGGAAATGCTCACTGATATCATCGAGACGCAAGACGGTTTTTACTGGCTGGTACGGGGAACCTTGAAGGGAGATGAACAAGGGGTAAAAGTTACCACCGAAGAATTGCCCACGGTCATTCGGACCACCACCTTCAGGATTGATGATACCATCACCATCGGACAGCTAGCCCGTGTCAATACCCAAAAAGGCAGTATCTCTAACATGATTCAATTGGAAGGGAAGATTTATGGGGCTGAAGCAGGTGCAGTATCCCAAAGTGGCAGTCTTGCACTGTCGTCAACAGAAGGAATTGTCATTGTGCGATAACCACCATGATGCTTCTTTTGATGAAGGTGATCACAGTTCTGGCATTGATTCTTCTTCTCACTTTGTTTGGTCAAATCTTCGTTGACATCCTTCGCTTGTTTACATATTTGGATTGGCAAAATAAGAAGTATCAACGAACGGAAATCGCACTTCAGAGACAAAAAACGTACTTCTTTCGATTTCGTGGTAGCATCAGTCGGCTATTGAAGCACCTGGGTCAAGATGAAAACGATCCCTAGAATTCTCTGTAACCAAGAAGACCCAGTTGCCTGGGCCCTTTCACAAAATTGACAATACAAACCCAAAGCGGGAGCGGACCTCAGGTCCGTTCCATGCTTTGGTTATAGGCAGTAGGATACAGTCTCATCATGCGGCGATCGATATCGCTCACCGTTACGCGGCCATCTTTGTTCTCGTCCAAACCAGAATTTTGTTTGTAGGACTTGGATGGCTTGGCGTACATGGTATAACACAAATCTTGTTTGCGGGCTTTCGGATAGAGAATCGCGAGATAGAGGTCGGTCAGGGAATCATATTCCCCATACCGTTCACGGACTTTTTGCAGATAGAGATAGACATACTCCAATTGCTGCGTATGATTCATGTCACGTAAGCGCTTCATGGATACATTGAGATCGCTGGCGGTGGCTGGCATGAATTGAATCAATCCAGTAGCACCGCTGCCCTTGTGATTCAGGACCGAAGCATCAAACTGCGACTCGGAGTACATCACTGCCATCAACCATTCGGGTGGAACATTCAACATCGCAGCAATCTCACGCACTTTATCCTCAAACAAGGCTTCATTCGATACATAGCGACTGGCTTTGTCCATCAGATAGAGGCTGGGACCGGCCGGACCAGGTAATGTCATCTCAGGCGCTGCCGGGGCGGCCATCCCATTGACACTGGGGTTAAAAAATACATGACTCAGAACATTTGATGCGATCACAATCGCCACCACGATGAAGATGGCCTTCATATTCCGGTTCAGGTGCAAGGGCATAGGACGGGCCAGATTGGCTTCCCCACGCTGGGTGTATTTATGATGACCTGCGCCGGCCATCCGTGGTGCAAAACG
>JBCBZF010000671.1:0-4142 GCA_039815525.1 Bacteroidota bacterium
AGAAGAGTCTACTATGCGTACCCTGATTGCCAAATTGCGGATGATAAATGGGAATACATCAGCCTTATATCTGATGAACGAGGAGTTGTTGCAAAGACAGCCCGAAGAAGAAGCCGTGTAAATGCGGGAAACGGAAAACAAAATGCGCAGTTCTTTAAGGAACTGCGCATATCTTTTGTGTGAAAGATTGGTTATGCGTTGACGACTTTGGTTCCACCAATTTGATCACCCAGCCGCTGGGATTTGTCGCTGACCAGGAGGACAACCAATTCGACCAGTACACCTACTACCGGAATGGCGAGAATGATGTTCCGTTTAATGGTGGTACCCCAATCCCCTGAAAGAGATGCACCATCTTCGGTAACGGCTTTGATGCCTACAATTTTCTTTCCAAGACTCTGACCATCAAAAAATGGCAAGGCATCGCGGACAAGAATATAGGCGAATGATAAGGCACCAGCAAGAGCCTGATTGCCAGTTACGCCACCAATTACGCCAATGATCAGGGCATCTAAAAAGTAAGCGAGGATCCGCTTGCCCTTTGTGGCGAGCTCAGTACTGGTCCCAGTTTCAAATGGATTTGGGTTAGGTGATTCCATAGACGGTTTTTAGAGATTTAGTTCAAGTGTTAACGTAATCTTTTCCTGAAAAAGCCAGCTGTCATGGAAACGAAGCAGCTTGCGAAGGAATTGATTGATTTCAATATAGCCAAAAGTATCGAAATGTAAGTATTTGACGCCTTTATGCAGGCTTTGACAAGCCAGGATCAAATCAAGCGTTAGCCGATTCCATTTTTTGCCCCCGCCACCACATTGCCAAAGAAGAGCCAGTAATATTCATCAATGGTCCAAAAATGGCCGGCGCCAACCCCAGAGTAGCGATCCTGCCCAACTCGGCGGCAATGCCAGAAGCGAGGCCACTGTTTTGCATTCCGACCTCCAGGGCAATGGTCCGGCAATCTTCCTCCGGCAGGCGTAGCAGCCTGCAACCCCAGTACCCAAATAGATAACCAAGTCCATTGTGGATGATGCAACTCAGAATCAGCCATCCACCAATTTGGAGCAGGCTGTCTCGTCCATTGGCAGTGATCACCACAATGATAAAGGCGATGCCAGCCATAGAAACCAGCGGCATGGCTCGGTCAAGCCAGCTGAATCTGCCATGAAAAAAGTGATTGAAAACCAAACCAAGGACGATGGGAATGATCACGATCCGGGTGATGCTCCACATCATGGCCCAGAAGTCAATGGGAATCAATTCCCCGGCCAGGCTTTGCATCAAAAATGGGGTGAGAAAAGGCGCAAGTAAGGTAGCACAAGCCGTCATGCTTACCGAGAGGGCAAGGTTTCCACGCGACAAATAGGTCATTACATTGGATGCCAGGCCACTGGGGGAAGCGCCTACCAGAATGATTCCTGCGGCGATCCCAGCCTCGAAGCTGAAGGCCTTGGTGAGCAGGAATCCAATCAATGGCATGATGCTAAATTGGCAAACCATACCCACCAAAACGCCCTTTGGCATCTTGATCACGCCCTTGAAATCCTGCAAACTCATGGCGGTCCCCATGCCGAACATGATGATTTGGAGAAGGGGAACAATCAGACTTTTGGTGGAGAAACTACCCCATGAAACAAATGGAGCGGGAAACATCATCGCAACGATCACCGCCAGGATGATGATGAGAGAATAGGCAATTTTATTGAGCATGTAGTAGGTCTTCCACCTCTAAAGTAAAAGAGAATCCGTCTAGAACCAAAGTGTAAAGGTCGTGCCATGCGATTCCTGGCTCTCAACTTGGATGCTGCCCTGGTGCAAGCGCATGATTTGACGAGAGAGAGAAAGCCCGATACCAGAGCCTTTTTTCTTTGTGGTAAAAAATGGAATGAAAATTTTGTCGAGATATTCTGAATGAATGCCGCCACCATTGTCTGATACCTGAATGGAGGGGCCACGAACCGCATCATAGCGACAGTTTACCCGGATGATGGCACCGGGTTTGCCTTCCACAGCTTCCATGGCATTTTTGATGAGGTTGATCAAGACTTGCTCAATCAATTGAGGATCTACCTGTAGCCTGATTCTGGCCGCTGGACAGTTGACGTCAAACTGTATGGTCCGTTTTGTTAATTCCGGCCGTAACAAAGATTCGACCCGCTGAATGAGATCCTGAGCAATCGTTTCCTGGATCTGAAGGGATTGAACCCGGGTAAGGTTACGGTAAGCATGTACAAAGTGCAGTAGGCCTTTGCTGCGTGATTCAATGGTGCTTAAGCCTTCGACGACGTCAGAGGCTTCCGCAGGGCTGAGACTGTCGAGGTCCCTTTTGCCGCCATCTTCTTCTACCATCATACCCCGTATGACTTTTGTCAGCGAAATTATGGGAGTAACGGAGTTCATGATCTCATGGGTCAGTACTCTGATCAGTTTCTGCCAGGTCTGGATTTCTTTCTCATCCAATTCACTGTGAATATCCTGTAGCGAAACCAATTTGTATTCCTCCTGCTGCATCTTGAAAGTCAAAACTGAAAGTGCAATTTGAAGGGATTGTCGCGGTGTATTGAACTGGACTAAATCTTTTTTCCCATCTTCCAATGCAGTTATGCTATTCAAAAGATTGGGATCTACTTTGGTCAGACTGTTAATGTTACTGAGGTGAGGTCTTTCCAGCAGATCTTTGGCCGCCTGGTTCATCAATTCAACATTTCCCTGCGGGTCGTAGCAAATCAATCCAGTGGACACATGTTCGAGAACATACTGCAGTTGCTGGAAATTGGCTTCCTTTTCAATCTGAAGGTGCTGATAGCTGTCAATCAGCAGTTTAAATGTATCTCGCAGATCGGTAAAAGGTCTTCCCCGCTCGTCGCGCGGGAACCGAAAACTAAAGTCCCGATGCCGGATTGCATGTAAAAAAGAACTGAGGTCCCGGGTGGTTTTTTCGACATAGTAAATCAACTCTGCGACCAGACCAATAATGAAAATGACCAGAAAAAAATTGGTGATTGGGGAGGCGCTTCCCTGCCAGGTCAGTGAAAGGGTGAAAACGGTGGTCAGCAGGACGATGACCCGTAAGACAATGTTAACCCGGAAGCGCCTGATGAGTTTCATAGCAGAAATCAGAGATCATATTTACGCATTTTCCGGTAAAGAGTATTTCTACTCATACCCAATTGTTCTGCTGCCTTCCGAATATTGCCGGCGTGTGCGTCCAGAATGTTACGGATGCTGCTGGCTTCGTCCTCATCTGGTAGGGGAGATGCCTGAGCAGTTTGGGCAGGAGAAGAAGGAACGGGGAGCAGACTTTCCACCTGATCCATGATCACTGCGCGTTCTGTTGCGTGTTGCAATTCCCGTATGTTGCCAGGCCAATGATAGCTTTGAAGGCTTTCGAAGATGTGATCTGGTACTTCCAGGATTTGCTTTTGGTATTGTCTGGCATATGCCTGTAAAAAGTGAGTAATCAGTAGGGGAATGTCTGCTTTTCGTTCCCGTAAAGGTGGCAGTGTGATGCGGAGTGTATTGATCCGGTAAAAAAGATCCTGTCGGAATTGTGAAGCACGGATCATTTCTTCCAGAGCTTGATTGGTTGCACTGATCAGACGAATGTCAATCGGTATAGGCTGATTGGAGCCAATTCTGGTGCAACTGCGATTTTGTAATGCCGACAGCAACTTTGCTTGTAGCGCGAAGGGGAGATTGCCAATTTCGTCCAGGAAGAGGGTACCATGATTGGCTGCTTCAAAGCGTCCCATGCGGTCCTCCCTGGCATCTGTGAAGGCACCCTTTGTGTGTCCAAATAATTCTGACTCAAACAAAGTCGGAGCAATACTTCCCAAATCCACGTGCATGAAGGCAGCATCTCTTCGGTGGGATAAACGATGGATTTCCTCTGCAAACAGTTGTTTACCGGTTCCATTTTCTCCCAACAGTAACACATTGGCATCAGTTTCTGCCACCTTCCGGGCAGTCTCCATCACTTCCAGAAAAGCAGGAGATTGTCCAATCAGTCTGGGAGAGATCTGGTGGGAACTAAAGCTTGGAACGCTTCCTTGCTCAGGCGCTGGAGATGGTGCTACATCTGATTGCTGAATCGCTTGATGGACTTTTTTCTGTAGATCATCATTGTCCCAGGGCTTTACCACAAA
>JBCBZF010001302.1:0-1607 GCA_039815525.1 Bacteroidota bacterium
CCGTCGAATTTATCCTGAAGCTCCCGATTATGTCAATCTTTTCAAAACTCCTTATTCTGACCATTCTTTTGACCAGTATGAGTCTTTCGTACACACATTCGCAAATCCCGGACCAAAAAGTTCGCATGGGTATTATTGGTGCAACGCATGACCACATTGGTTTCATGGGAGACCCCAGTTTTTTGGATCGGATTGAAATTGTCGGTGTAGCAGAAACAGACCTTGCCATTCTTCAGGCCCAGGGAAAACGATTTGGTTGGTCCCGGGAAATTCTGTTTGAGAAATGGGAGAAAATGCTGAAAAAAGCCAAGCCTGAAGCCGTGATGGTGTTTACCAGCCCCTTGGAACATCCTGACGTAGTCAGGCTCTGTGCACCGCTGGGCATACATGTGATGGTAGAAAAACCTTTCGCGATCAGTATGGAAGCGGCGGAAGAGATGGCCGCCTTGGCAAAAAAGCATCAGATCCATTTGCTCACCAATTACGAAACCACCTGGTATGCGAGTAATCATTTCGCCCATGAACAGGTACAGGCAGGGAAAATTGGTCCCCTGCGAAAAGTGGTGGTTCATGATGGGCACTGGGGACCAAAAGAAATCGGCTGCACGGAAGCCTTTCTCGAATGGTTGCTTGATCCAATTGAAAATGGCGGTGGTGCGCTGACGGACTTTGGGTGTTATGGTGCCAATCTGACCACCTGGTTGACCAGCGGCAAGCGGCCGAAAAGCGTATTTGCACAGGTGAATCAATTCAAAACAGATCCAGTCTATGCCAAAGTAGATGATGAAGCGACCATCCTGTTGGAATATGAAGACATGCAGGCAGTGATTCAAGCTTCCTGGAACTGGCCCTACAACCGAAAGGATATGGAAGTTTACGGCACAGATGGCTTTGTGAATCCGCTGGATGGTACTCGATTACGGATGCGCACCAGTCACGAAGCCGCAGAAGAGAACATGGAGCTAGAAGGCCGAAAAGCGCCCTTTAACAATCCAGTAACCTATTTTACCGCAGTCGTGAAGGGAGAAATTGATCCGGCAGGAAGTTTGTCTTCACTCGAAAATAACCTCATCGTAACTGAAATTCTGACTGCAGCTATGCAGTCCGCCCGCACCGGCCAAAAAGTGAAGCTAAAATAGGGTAGGGGATGAACGAATGCTTTGGTGTCCGAGCATCAGGAAAATGGTGGTAATCAATTACATTGGAATCGGTTTGGCCCTCGCTCTGGCGGCTTTTGTCCTGCGGAAAAAAGGGAAAAGGCTCCTCCAGTTTTGGATGAAGTGTTTTGACCTCCAAAAGATGGCTAAGGCGCATGAGAGAGCGGATAACAGGTGTGAGAAGAGCATTTAAAAAAAGTTTATTCCTTGAATAACAATCAACATATTTGGTATGAAGCAGCATTTTCACTAAAGTTGTGAGAACGTCACAACCTGAATTTTTCCAAGTGTCAATTTTTCAATGAGCTGTAAAGGCCCTGCGAACAGCGTTTTGACAAAGCTTGAAGACAAACACCTGTTTTGATTTGGAGACCCTTTCTTCTTGCTACCTTGCTGCTTGCCACTTTTGGCATGTCTTTACGTCCAAGCCTACTCGCCCAGCATCATAAC
>JBCBZF010000456.1:0-5535 GCA_039815525.1 Bacteroidota bacterium
GTGGCGCATATATCAAACTTGGTATTTTAAACAGTGACCTAAGCGCTTTCCAAGGTGACAACCGTTTGCCCAGCCAAGATACGACGCCCCGGTACTACGGTCCAAAATGCTCTTCTTCAACCATTGCAGCTGCCAGTATGTTTGCCCATGCAGCCCGGGTGTTTGGTGGCATTGCTTCCATGAATGCCTATGCGCAAACGCTCGAAAATGCCGCCGTTGCTTCCTGGAATCATGTTTTACCGCAACTCAACAGTGGCGCTCTTGATTTGGCCTGTGATGATGGAACCATCAAAGCCGGTGATGCAGATTGGACCGTAGACCTACAGATGGAAAATGCCCTTTCGGCGGCTATTTATCTATATGCCTTGACCGGCAATGCCATGTATCAGACCTACATCGCTGCCCATATCAATGACGCAGAACAAATGAGTACTGGCTTTTGGGGACCATACAAAGTACCGGTGGGTGATGCTTTGCTGACATACGCCAGTCTTCCTGCTGCGGATGCGATCATCGCCACCAATATCCAGACTTCGTTCAGCACAGATGCATCCAACAATTACAACGGTTATTATGGATTCAATACGGGTGATTTATATCGGGCCTATATGCCGGGATGGTCATATCACTGGGGCAGTAACAATCCCAAAGCCTCTTACGGCAATCTCAATCTGCAGCTCAATCATTTTGGTCTGAATACTGTCAATGCCAATGATTATGAGAATAAAGCGGAGGAGCAATTGCATTATTTCCACGGCGTCAATCCTTTGGGTATGGTTCACCTCAGCAATATGTATGGAAAAGGGGCCGAAAATTGTGTCAACGAAATTTATCACACCTGGTTCAATGATGGGACTGCCTGGGACAATGCCCTGACCTCCACCTATGGTCCCGCCCCTGGTTTTCTGACCGGAGGCACAAACCCCAGCTTTTCTGTAACCAGTCTCACCCCGCCATTTAATCAGCCCAATCAGAAAGCCTACCTGGATTTCAATGATGGTTGGCCCAATAATTCCTGGGAGATTACAGAACCGGCAATTTATTATCAGGCTGCTTACCTACGTTTATTGGCAGGCTTCGTAGATGTTACAGTGAGTACCCCTCTGCCGGTAGAATTGCTGAACTTTTCGGCGAAGGAACTGGATGGGAACGTGACGCTCAGCTGGGAAAGCATCTCAGAAATCAACAGCAGTCATTTCGTCGTAGAAAGGAGCAGGGATGGCAGTCAATTCACTACAATTGCTACGCAGGAAGCACTGGGTGTTAATCAATCTGGCCATCAATACAAGATGGAAGACCGGCCTCTCATTGGCGGCAGGCTGTACTATCGTCTCAAAATGGTCGATCTGGATGGACGTTTTTCCTATTCAAGCCTGGAACAAGTCAATGTACAGATAGAACGCCTGCATATTTTCCCGAATCCATTTGCCGAACAGCTTACGGTTCAGATTCCGAATGGGAGCAATTTACAGGATGAAAGATGGTTTGTCAGGATCTATGATCAATTGGGGCGTCAGATATTATTTGAGGAAAGTCCCAAGCTAAACAACGGCCAACTTGAGCTGGATCTTTCTGCCTGGGAAGATGGGATTTACTTTCTCAACATTGCTTTGCCCGCTCAGGGCTTTGCGGAGACGCAGACGTTGATGAAAAATTAACATAGCGATCTAAACCAGAGCAGGGACATTTTACAAAAACGTGTCTCTGCTCCTATCATTCATCCATACGCCGCGGAATCTCCCGGCAGCCCCGGTCTGACTGCGTCAGAGGGTAGCGGAATCCACCTGGTCGAAGCTGAAATCGCATTGCCTGCGCTTGTCCTTCTGTGAAAAAGGTGTTGCAGGGATCCCAACTGTAGTTCATGAAATTCTCGCGCATATCACGCGAGCCATCACAACTAAATGTATAGGGATCACACAACCAGTTAGGGGCTTCCTGCGGCGGGGTATCATCGATGAAATCATCTACTGAGCAAGACGCTGCCGGTCCCCAAGGATGCAGTAAGTCCAGCCAATGTCCGACTTCATGTACAGCCGTTTTCCCATCCGAAAAGTTGGGAAGAGGGGTACCAAAGGTGCCAAATCCATCGGGATCGATGACAATC
The DNA here is from genome assembly GCA_039815525.1 of Bacteroidota bacterium. Taxonomy (GTDB): domain Bacteria; phylum Bacteroidota; class Bacteroidia; order J057; family J057; genus JBCAWW01. The sequence continues at coordinate 2,105 of JBCBZF010000456.1, forward strand.
CCATCCGTCTCCGCCGGACCGAAAGGATACTGGGCGTAGCCCAGCAAATCGTCAATTTTCCCTACCCAGATGTTGAGATACAGATCCCGGGGCCAGATATCTTTCCCTCCGGTTGCATCAAACTTGATGTTGTTGAGGGTCGAACTAAAGCTCGGTACATCTGTGGTGGTCCGGGTAATCCCACTGGTCGGATTACCCTGAGGATCTCGTCGGGCCAGACAAAAGCGGATACGCGTATCGCGGGCATATACATCAGCCCAATATTTTGGTAGAACTGGCGTGTACATCGTGATCTCCTGGGAGAAGTATTCATTCAAAGCATCCAACTGGCTATAGACTTGTTCTTTGCTGATCAGGAAGGGAGGCTGTGCGGTATGGGTTACAATATGAAACACGACCGGAATCACAATTTCAGGATAGACGGGATTGGGGACCTGTGGGAATCCAGGCTTTTTCTCCTGCTTTTTTCGGCTAAGGATCGACTGAATGCCACGATGTTTTTTCATCAAAGCCTGGTGGGCCTCATCGGTCCCACATTTTCGGGTAGATTGCCCTGATGCATCTCCCAGGCAGAAGAAAAGCATCAGGGCCAGAATAAGGGAGCGCATCATTGCTATTTCAGCTTAATCGTTACACCTGCTTGCAGAGCACTGAAGACCAGGCTACCGACTTCAGCAAAGACGGCAATTTTGTCTGTAAAATAATAACGTCCGCCCGCAGCCAGTCCCAGTGTTGCCCGGTTACCAAAGCCACCAAGCAATGGAGAACCAGCATCACCGGAAAAAGAGGCAGTTTGGAAGCCCAACATCAATGTGGCGTACAGATCGAGCTTATCTGAAGTGGCCTCTTTATCAAGGAGCTCGTTCAATAGGCGGAGATAATGCAGATCTCCCCTTGCGCCAAAATTGATGAAGGTCCAATTGTATGAGGAAAATCCAGTGGAGTATCCATAACGCGCAAAACCAACAAATGGTCCCACGCCAATCAAGTCCGAGACTGCGTATTCTCCGGATACACTCAGGGGTAAGCCGCTGCCACCGCCATAAAAACCGAGGCCGCCTACCATCACGCCGGGGCTGATTGTGAGTTGACCAGGCTGAAAACGCTGGGCAAGGCTGCTTGAGGTGAAAGAAAAAAAGATGAGAGATAGAAAGAGGGTGATGAAAAAAGATTTCATGATCAATGGATGTTAGAAGGTGAGGAATTCATGTTTTTGGCCTGGCGGATTAGTTTCCGCCAAAGAAGTCGGGTAGCTCCTGCACTTTGGTGCCTGTGGGTAAATTCATTTTGGCAGGATCAATCGAAGCATTCTCCTTGAGGCTACTCACGACTTCTTCCGTGGCAACCCCCATGCCTTTGCCCTCAGTCTTCATGACAATGCCTTTGTACAGCCAGGTTTTTGCCCGCATAATTTCCCGGCCATTTTCGTCCTTCATGATGGTTTCACTGATATTGCAAAGCTTTCCGGCGACCATTCCGGTTCCGAGGGAGGTCGTTTCTGCATTCATGGCTTCTGTCATCTCATCCCCCATTTGTTGTTGCTGGGATTTGGACAGACTCATGATGTCGGAACGCAGCCCCACCTTCATGCGGGTTGCGGTACCTCGTTTGGGGTCGTAGTTGATGATATCTTCTCCTTCCACAAAGGAGATGGAACTGCTCACCTCTTTACGATTGATAAAGGGAATGGTCCGGTGCTCTTCGCGATAACGGGCTTCTTTCCAGCCGTAGTCGTCAAAATAGATGGTTTCCCTGGTCATCATATCAAATCCGCCCTGATTGGCAGTGATGGTTTTTTCAATGATGCCACTTTTGATCTCATACAGCCCTTTGCCTTCCTTTTGAGGCGGTTGAGCCTGGCAAGCATGTAAAAACAGGAGTGAGAAAGAGAGGGAAAAAAATAAGCGGTTCATGACAACGGTTTTGGGGTGGATACTGATTGATTGATGTCCCAAAATTGTCATCATCCTTGCGGCAAAAACATACCGCATGTGTAGTATTCTGTAAGATTTGTCCTAAAAAAAATCTCTGAAAAGGCACCGCTCTTCAGAGATTTTCATCCGGCCTTCATGCCTGATCACACCAGCCCATCCTTCATGGCTTTTTTAACGGCTTCTGCGCGGGAATTGACATGAAGTTTCTGGTAGATATTCTTGATGTGGGTGCGCACTGTATGCCCACTCACAAAGAGTTTTTCAGCAATGACTTTATAATTCAGGCCATCACAGAGGAGTTTGAGGATCTCCTGCTCTCTATCTGTCAGAGGAGACTCTGTATTGCGGTGAAATGATTGCAGCACCCGCCTGGCAATGGGCATACTCATCGGTGCACCGCCCAGATGTACCTCTTCAATGGCCCGGAGAATGGCTACAGGAGGCGTACTTTTGATTAAATAACCAGAGGCACCAGCACACAAAGAGTCAAATAATGCCTGATCATCTGCATGGACGGTCAACATCAGAATGTTGAGGTTAGGACGCTTTTGTTTGAGCTTTTTCACGCCTTCGATTCCATTCATCCCCGGCAGGTCTATGTCCATTAAGACCACATCCGGCTGAAAGTCAACAATTTCAGGAATGGCTGCTTCACAACTGGCAAAAGCATGCTGGCAGGAGAAATCCGGCGTTCCGTCAATGATCAGCGAAAGGGTCTGGCGGATATCATGATCGTCTTCGACGATGGCTACGTGAATCATGTCTGATGGATTATTTTCCGAAAAATACACCACTCTCATCCTTTGCTCAATCCCCCATATGTGGTAGGTCAAAACGCAGATACAATTTGGTTCCTTGATGAAATTCCGAAAAAATCTCCAATTCACCACCCATTTTCTCTGCACGAGCCTTCATGTTTTTCAGGCCATAGCCCTGGCTTTCAGCTGACAGGTCAAATCCCTTCCCATTGTCAATCAACTGAAGTTCTGCGCGCTCGTCATCGATTTTTACGAGTAGATCGACCCGACTGGCCGCTGCATATTTGACCACATTGTGCATCCCTTCCTTCAAGATCAGGACCAAATGGCGACGCTGATTGAGTGGAAGGATGATTTTTTCTAAATCTGCATGAAGTCCGTGGAGATAAAAGGCTGTGTCAGTGAGGTCAAACAGTTGCTCGCCAAAATCGGCCAGACGGCCCAGGGTATCAGACAAGGTATCCTTCTCCGGGTCCAGCACCCATAAAAAGTCTCGCATGCCTTCTGACAGATTGCGGGTTTGGTCCCCTACCTGATCCAGATAACGAAACAGTTGATCTTTCTCGGCGGCATTTCGCTTCGCCAATTCCACGAAGAGCGAAATCTTGGTCATTTTGTTGCCCAGGTCATCATGGAAATCTGCAGCAGTATTTTTGCGCACCCGCTCTCTTTCATCAACCTTCGCGCGTTCAATATTGGCGCGCATTTCCAACTCTTGCTCCTTTTTTCGCACTTGATA
>JBCBZF010001058.1:0-2519 GCA_039815525.1 Bacteroidota bacterium
CCCTGCAAAAATCATTAGTCCACAGACCACCCAAAACCATGGTTTGAAATACCAAGGGCTTTTGACTTTCAACAGGAAGCTTTTCTCAGCCAATACTTCTCCGGAATCCGTGTGAACCGTTTGCACCGTAAGATCAAAATATGCTTGCTGCCGAAACCAAAAATTACGGTCCCAAAAGCGAAAACTGTAGACATTGGGTGTGATGGCCTGGATGGTCGTGGCTTTGGGAAAATTTCGGCTTGAGATCGTGATTTGAGAGGTTGTCCGTTCTGGATTCAAAAAATTCACATTGCTGATCTCAAAAGTATAGCTTCCAAATGGCAATTCTAATGTAGCATCACACAGTTTATAGGGTTCCAAGCTCAACTTTTGGCCACCACCAGTTTTCTGCACCTGAATCGGCACCGGTTGAGACTTTAGTGAGTCTCTCCTTCTCCGTACTGCCTTAAGATCAAACTGATATAAACCATTGACGCCCTGGCCAAGGACCATCTTATCTGACGCATAAATATGACTTCCTACAATAAATTCTTGCCCGATTGCTCGTTGATCATAGTTCAAAAATTGCAGCAGTGAATCATTCTTCCGGTATGGATGGCAGATTGCCAATCCCCCTAATCCACTCAGCCATAATGAACTGTCCCCTGGATGATAAACAATGTTGAATAAGGCATCCAGTTTCCCATTTAAATCAGGATAAGATGATGGCAGAAATTCCTTTTGCCGCCGGGAAAATATCTTCAAGCCTTCGCCTTTGGTTCCAACCCAAATGGTGTCTGTCTGAACTGGATCTGGGAACACCGCATAGACAGGTATCGCCAAAGGGAATTGAATAATTTTATCTTGAATGAGATCTCTGAAGACCAATCCATGCTCACGGGTGGCCAGCCAGACTCGACCAGGATCAATTGGATCTTCTGCCATGGAGAAGCAATACAAAGCAGGAAACTTTTTTTTCAAATCCTCATCCAGAACAAAACGATCATTGGGTGTCTTCCAATACAGGTTCCCAGATTTATTGGCAATCAGCAAACGGTCGAGGCCTTTCAGTTGGAGCAGTGCTCTGGCACCTGTCATCCCAGGCTGAAGATTTGCCGGCACTTGAAAAGATCCTGTCGTTTTATCCAGCCATTGAATTTTATCTTTCACAGTACCAGCCCAAACTCTACCTCTACGGTCTATTTCCAGAGCCTGAACTGTGATATTAGTCGTAGGTTCATCATCCTCATCACTTAAAGGAAATTGACGGATGACTTTTTTTCCTTTCAAATCGTACTTTAACACTGCCCCTTCATCCATCCCCAGCCATAATACATCCTGATCAAGTGGCTCCGGTAAAATCGACCAAACGACATTGCGGGTACTCTTCTTCTTATCTTCTTCCTGAATCAGAAGATGATCATAAAAGTACTTATCCCTGTCATATCGATTGATTCCACCAGCAAAGGTGCCAACCCAAACCCCTTCGTATGCATCTGAAAAGACGCACATCACATGATCATGACTCAGGCTACTGGGTCGACGGGGATCATGACAAATGGATTTCTGCAGTTTGCCAGTGGATGGATCACAAATCGAAATTCCCTGATTGACATGTCCCACCCAGACACCTTGATTTCGTATCTGCCTGATATCACTGATTTCATCTGGCAGTTTTATGCGATTCATGACCGTCAACTCTCCTTCATCTTTGGGATCCTGGATCAACTGGAACAATTCTTTATCAATCGAGGCCCATAAAGTATCCTCGTGAAAAGAGAGGCTGGAAAATGCCCAATTTATGCGATTAGGCTGTGCCTGATCCAAAACAGAACATTGAGTAATTTTATTACTTTCTGGATCATAACTATGTAAGCCTGCATCTGAGTTGATCAGTAGTACATGATTGTCATCCATTGCGCTGGCCTGTATCTTACGTTTTGTGGGCCAACTAATCTTAGAAACCACAATGCCATCTTTTATGGTATAAATTCCCAGAACTGTCAGAATCAGAATCTCTTGTCCTGCACAGTACACATCAATGATAGATGAAACCGAATCTGGCATTGAGTAAGCGTCAACCACCGCCTGCTGGCAACTTTGGAATACAAACAGATCGGTGTTACCAGCAACCCATAGCTGCCCGTTATGGTCGAGAGCAAGGCGACGAAAGTTACTGGTGGTAAAACCTGAATCTTTTGCTGTGAAAGTCCGAAATTGATCACCGTCAAAGCGGTTTAAGCCATACTGTGTTGCCAGCCAAATGAATCCAAGTGAATCTTGTTCGATGTCGTTAATTGTATTCTGACTCAATCCATCAATGATCCGGTACTGATCGAAATGAAATTGACGGTCAAAACGATTTTGGCCTTGTAGCTCCGGAATCAAGAAAACAAAACAAAGTAGAAACCACCTCTTTATGAAGGTTGCTGCACGAAAGAATTTGGGAAAAATCAAATTCCTTCCTGACGGTCTTATCGACAAGAGCTGGGACATGCTTCTACAGTTGAATGTATGGCCGATATAATTGAAAAATGTAG
>JBCBZF010000712.1:0-3917 GCA_039815525.1 Bacteroidota bacterium
GGCCCATTATTCTTTTTTGGGTCTTGATCCACGAAATTTGAAAAGTCCTTATATAGATTACTGGCGGCACAATGTCAGTCATGTGATGATCAACCGGGCTTTTTGTATCGAGAACCCCAATGGCTTTGCCAGTTATGGTATCAATAATTGGGGTCTGACTGCTAGCTATTCTTTAGACGGTTATGCTGCTCATCAACCCAATAATGACCTTGGCGTCATTGCTCCTACAGCCGCTTTATCTTCTTTTCCCTATAGCCCTGAAGAAAGCATGGTCGTCCTGCGCAATTGGTATCAAAATCGGCGGGACCAGATTTGGGGAGAGTTTGGATTTTATGACGCCTTCAGTGTAGAAGAAAACTGGTTTCCACAACGTTATTTGGCCATTGATCAGGGACCGATTATTGTAATGATTGAAAACCATCGGACAGGCCTTCTTTGGCAGCTCTTTATGTCCTGTCCGGAAGTTCAGACTGGCTTGGATCGTTTGGGCTTTACCTATTAGTATCTAGCTTTCAGTCTGTAACAGCCTGATATCAGCGATCAGCTGTCGCACCGAGGCTTTGTTCAAGCCATTATAAATCCCCCGTATGTGTCGGTTTTTGTCGATCAGGACAAAGTTTTCGGTATGTAAAAACTCATCCAGATCTTTTTCTGTGCCCAAATCCTCCTCGACAAAATAATCCTGCCGGCCCAATTTGTAAATCTCTCGCTGGTCTCCGGTGGTGAGGTGCCATTTGCCAGATATGATGCCCTTGGCTTCGGCATATTGTCGGAGCATCGGAACCGTGTCAGTTTCTGGCGTAACAGAATGAGATAACAGTAAGACATCTTCCGCATCCAGAAATGCCTCCTGAAGACTGGACATATTGGCAGTCATTTTGGGACAAATGCCCGGACAGGTGGTGAAGAAAAAATCTGCTACATAGATTTTACCTGCAAAATGGTTTTCCGTTATGGTGTCGCCGTCCTGATTGATGAGTTGAAATGGGGAAATACGATGAAATGTATCCAGCGTCTGATCACCTGCATGGAGCCAATGTGGGGTGAAATAGGCGTCCTGATAATAAGGGAGGGTCTCCGTTTCCTGTGAATTGTTCGGAGAACAAGCCCACAGAACGAACAGGCAGGCAATGCTGAGGATCAATGACTGGAATGCTTTTTTCTTCTTCATATTTCTGGTTCGAAAATGTGGTTAAAAACAGATCAATGACGTCCATGATGATGGGGTGGTGGCCCCGGATGTCCACCTCTGCCAGGACCTGGAGGCGGTCCGCCTTGTTGGACAAATTCTCCCATCAAACAGCGACCTACGTACGGAAATTCATCTGTGACCAAATAGAGATACTGCCCATCCAACTCGATCCCATTGCAGGCGTCAAGATCACCCAATCCCTCCACATACTCCCAATCTGATCCATAAGTGCCGTCTGCTTCTGTATTGTCGAGGGAGACATCCATATTGGTATGCGGATTGGAATAGGTACAATCTGTTCCTGTACGCTTTTGATCCACCAGACGAAAACTAGATGTATAGGCTCCACTTTTGGAGTAATAGATCGGAAATCCGTCGTGTGCAAAGCCAATGTGAACCATGTCTTTCCCCTGATCAAAAAGCTCAATCAGACTGGTTGGTGTTCCGTGATAATGGTAAGCGCCAGTAGGTTGAACATGGGCATGGTTGAAATCCAATCCGAGATTGATCAGCTCCTGCATGGCTTCCACCCGATAGTTTTCCCCACTTTCGCATCTGACCACCTCAGCCGTTTGCGGTTCAAATTTGATTCCATTCAGGGCGATGCCTGGTTCCCGTATCCATCTTGCCTCTCCGGTGTACACCGGCTTGACCGGGAATTCATAGGTTTTCTCCTGCGCTGAAATGCGATTGGGATTTCCTGCATTGGGGAATGAACCGGTCTGATGATTGGGGAGGGAATTGGTTTTCATGATCCGCTTATCGTCGTTGAGTGAGACGCGGGTTTTGGTTCCGAAGCTTTGATCAATTAGCTCGTAATTTTCGAAATAAGGTCCATGTGGATGCGGTTCAATCTTGCTGGCCGTAGAGGCGGCATGCTGACTGCTTTTGGTACTATCGCAGGAAAAAAGTGCCATCAAAAACAGCAACAGTGTGAAAGAGGTGTCATATTTCATACCGGAGACGTATTGCAAAAAAAGATAAAGAGCCCACTTATAGGATCATCTCTCCAAAGCATAAAGGACAGACTGATAGCTGACAACAGTGGTTTGATACATCACAACGAAGTCGTATCAGAGTCAAACCGCCCGGCCACAAAATGGCCAGCTTTAAGAGAAACCATTCCTCAAGCAGGCTCTATACAAGGAACCATCAATCATTAGGATCATGAGGAAGCAGACCTAAACCGACAAAACTTAACTCGACAGAGTTGGCAACTTCTTCATATAAGTGAAGGTGGCGGAAAGAGGTCGCCACAGGAACGACAGGACTCATAGCATTATCATGCTGTACACTTCCCGTAGGTGTTCCTTCCGGCTTTCCTTGTATTTCCGTCTTACCAAAGCGATCGTGTGTCATTTTTGGCATAGGAGCAATGGTCCATTTTCCTTTTGACCAATCCTTTCCAGAAATCCTTCGCTTTGGTAGATTTTTTTGAGTAGCCCAGGTATGAAGGGAAATCAAAGGACGTATGTCTTCGTTGGTTGTGGCGCGGGCAAGATCGCACGCAGGCAGCATCTCGTTATACGGTAAAATGGTGCCAGGAATCAATGACTTACTTCCAGTTCATAGACTTTCACTTTTGCATATGATCCCTTGTCCCGGGACTGGAAGTAGTTGCCGACCTTGAAGTAGTTTTCAAATATCCCCCAACGGTCCATATCGACGCCTTTGTACACACTGCGTTCAAAACCATTCAGGACAACTTCCAGCCGGCCTTCGGAAACCAGGATTTCGAGGGTAAACTTCTTGGTCCCAACCACCGTGTCGAAATTATAGCCCTCATCATCCCCCCAGGCGTCTTTGTCCAGAATATCCTTATCTGCCGCCTGTTTGTCTTTCAATACTTTGGTTTTTACCCTGACTTTGCCGCGGTCCCAGTAGATTTTGAGAATGGGTGGGGCATTGTTGTCTTTTTGCCCAATCAGATCCCTTTGTTCATTGGTGAGGCGTCCGTGAATCTGGGCAATGATGACCCGGTGTGGTTTCCCATTATCGTCCTTGCTCACTTCTGGAACTGACATCTTGACTTTCATGCGCCCGCCTTCCTTGAAGGTCCAGTTGCGACCATTGCTACCTGAAACCATTTGTTCCCGCAATTCGGAACGGGAATATTTGGTATTGGCGGTAGTGGAGGCAGGATAGGCATGGAAAACGATGGAGCCATCAGAGGAATCATTGTACATGAAATTTTGTAAGGCGTCGATTTTTGCATAGTCAAATATCTCCGGGGGGCTTACTTCAATTGGTTTTCCATTTTCCTTGGGTGTCGGAATGGTAACCTTCCAATGCGTCAGGTCAATGCTGGCAACTTTGCTTTTGCTGTTTCCGTTTGAAACGACTTTGGCGCCGCTACAACTGATCAAAAAGCTTATCCCTACTAGCATGAGGCCAGATAGACAAATGTGAAAATGATTCGGGCTTTTCATATCAGAAAATGATAAGTGTTCTAGGGAAAAAATGAGCCCGACTTTCGCATGCGACAGCACACAAAAGCCGGGTCTCGCGCCTATCTATGTAAAAAAATCTTTTTCATACTGACCGCACCATTGACCGTCACACGGACAAAGTACAGTCCATTTGCCTGAGTGGATAAGTCAATGCTTTGCTCAAGTCTCTGGAGGTCTTGTGCGGCTATTTCCTGTACCAGCAGATTAGCGCTAGATTGGTACACCTCTACCCCATCTTCGGGATGAAAAGCTCTAGGACGAGTGAATGACGAAAA
>JBCBZF010000477.1:0-5386 GCA_039815525.1 Bacteroidota bacterium
CAAATCTCCTACGGCCAAATCACCCTGTCGATAGCAAGCACTGCCTGGAATGATACGGATTACCTTGATATAGCCTTCTTCCGTTTCTTGCAGTTGGGCGCCAATTCCCTGGAACTGACCAGAGATAGAGATATCGAAATTTTCTTTGTCTTTGGGCGGATAGTAGCCTGTATGAGGATCATAAATGTTGAGAATCGCGTTCATATAATCGGATACCCGATCATTGCGGTCTCTTTTCTTGATACTGGCAAAATACCGGCGGTTGTTTTTGAGAACCTTCCCCCGGGCTTCTGCTTCCAGCTCGGTAAAGCTTTTGATCTCTATTTTTTCATCCCCTTCATTCTTCGCTTTCTCCTGGCGTTTGAGAGCAGCATTGAGGCGGCTGAGAGTTTGGTATTTCAGCAACTGACGCCAGCGTTCTTCCACTGCCTGCTCGTCATCTGCATATTCCATCTTTTCCGGATCGAGCTTCATGACCTCATCCTTGTCAAAGTCAAAAGGCTCTGTTAGAATTTCTTCCATGTACGTTTCCGCCTCTTTGACGCGCTGTTCAAAAATGTTCATCGACAAGTCGAACATTTCATACGACTGTTGCTCGATCTCATCATCCAGACGAAATTCGTATTTGCTGAGGTTCTGAATGTCCCGAACGGTAAAAAAGCGTTTGTTGAAATCGAGTCGTTTCAGATACTGTCCATACACATTGTGGGAAAAGTCGTCATTGATCCGTTGTGGCTGATAATGGTAATATTTCATACCATTGATCATGGTCCGTAGAATGGCTTGACTTTTTTCTTCTCCACCATCGAGCAATGTATAAGAACTTAGCAGCAACAATGCCGCGGCAATGGTGCTGGAAACGATGATCTTTACCTTCATAAGAATGCTGATTAAAAACTGTGCTACGCCTCAGGTGAGGCTGCTCACCCTATCTTCAACGATGAAAATACAGAAATAGATTCTTTTTTGCTCTATTTTCTCCTGCAAAATTTGCGCAATTCCATCCTATTTACATACTGGAAATGTAAGATTCTCCTTACAATTTGGTGAGATCAATCAACTGGTATACCACCCAGGTAAGCCATATACTGTGCGCGGTACAAAGCAGTGTTCGCAACCAATTGAGATTGACCAGTTTCCGGATGATTTGATCAGAGTAGCCATGTGAGCCAAGAATTTTATGTTGGGGAAAATTCAAAAACAGGCTGGATGCCAAAGCCAGAATGATCAGGACCAGCGCCAATTGAATCTGCCAGTCAGGAATCGACCATGGATGCCGAAACAGCAGCATCAAATTCAGTCCCAGTCCCAATAAGCCCGGTCCCCAGAAAGAAAAAAGGCCCCGACGGTTATATGCTTTATGGTAATCATGGAAATTACCTGGTGATACGTTGACCAATGAAGGGAAATGATTGGTTTGTAAATACCAGTTGATCCCAGATGTAAAAATGGAAAAAAATAGCGTCGCAAGTAAGAGAATGATGGCCATAAAGATGCATTTGCTTCGATGCCTTTCCTCTTGATTCGCGCTGAAAAGGCAAAGGCTGGTGTCTGTGGGAAGTAAATGGGAGAACGGGGAAAACAGGGGGCTTATCGTAAGATAATGGTAAAAACCAGGGGATTCAATCCATTTTATGGAGAATCGACCCTGGCCTTGCTCTTGTAGTTCCTTAACGCAAAAAACTTGTAGGCCTTTTGCATATTCAATGATAGTAAGCGCATTGCTTACCCCAAGGCTGTCATCACCTTATTGGTCACTTTTTCTGTAAGAATGGTCTCAACGGGTCCTTGAAAGGTCTGCTTGCAGATGCAGCGCTTTGAGTTGTTGCCGGGCAGCGGTCTGGTAATCACTTGCTCCATCCTGATCCGCAAGTTGTCTCAGCAATTCCGCTCCTGGTTCAACTGCCTGAATGTCCAGCATGACACTGGCCTTGGCATAGCGCAGGCATTCTGAATCCGGATATTGGTTTAATAGTTGCTGGACCCGTTGCAATGCCATTTCTTCCCGGCCTGTACCTGCCAAAACCAGGACTTTCAGGGCCTCAGTTTCAACCGCCATATCTCCTGACAATGAACTTTCTATACGCAGACAATTGATATCGTGGAAGCTTTCCGCCAGCTGGCCACCCAAAGCCTGCACCCGGGCCCGTTCCAGCCGGAGTTGCACCAATTCTGTTGAGGCGAATCCAGTGTTTTTGGCTTGCATTTTTCGCATGACCCAGCTGGCTTCGGTCAGATCCTGATCTGCCTTTTGCCAATTCCCTCGCTGCCGATAGACCAGTGCACGTTTGCGATAAGCCAGATAAAGATCCCGGATTTTGCGCTTGCCGATTCGCTTTTTCCGGTGGCGAATCAAGGCAATGCACAAGGTGAATGAAGCTTCTGCCTTATCCATTGCATCCGCTCTAAAAGCCTGATCTCCTTCAAGCAAGTGTTGGCTGATGCGCTTTTTGCCCAACACAAAAAATGTTCTCCGCTGGGTATATAAAGGGTTCTTTCGGTAAGAATGACGAATGTCATTGCGGTGAAATTCAAACACCAGATTGGTCCAGTATGCAATGCTTTGCCGACTCCGCATTGCAGGACGGAAATGGAGCTTGGGCAGTTCCTCACTAACGGCCTGGGCAAGGAGTGGATCATCAGAACGTGTAATGGTATGGCGTAGATATTTGCCTTGATCACTGACCAAAATGCGACAATAAACTTTCCCATTTACCCCTTGCTTATAGGCTTCAAGGGGGAAACCGATCATGTCTTTTACCGTTTCGAGATTGAGAACCTGAGGTTCATGATCGACTTTGATAAATTGATGAATCCCCGGAATTTTCGGGGCACTTTGTGCACACAGAAGGCATCCCTGGCAGAGCAGATACAGCATCACCAGCAGATGTTTCATGATAAGAATTGAAAGCGAACAATTGGTTACCTCAAAATAATAATTTCGATCACAGGAAATTTATACGTGTATAAACACAAACATCAGACGGTCAAATTCACAGGTAATAAAAGTTGGCCTCTATCGCTTAGAATCAATGTCTGATGAGATCTGCGCTGTTTTTACTGACATGGAATCGTCTGCACATTGTGTTATGAAAGATGCCAAACTATCGGAGCCTTCAGCATCTAAGATGTAGGAAGCCCCAATCACTAAAGGTGATCGGGGCAGTTCTGAATACATCAATCGGAACAGGTAATCAATTTATCGTTTGCGGACTGAAGGTTTTATCGTCAATGTGGAACGGCTTTTTCGGGTATATACCTTCTTATCAGTTTCCTTTTTGTTTTCCGTTTTCGGTTCAACTTTTTCAGGTTGGGGCAAACGGGTTTCAGTTCGTTTGAGAGGCTGCCGTGTGCGTCCGGTCTGCGTACGTGGTTTTTCAGGTGCCTTCACGGTGGAAGGATTAGGTGAAGAAGCAGGTGCACTGCGCTCGGTGCGGATTTTCTGACTATTCCCTTTAAGCTGACGCAACTTCTGCTGTTTGTTGACAGAGTTTACCACCGCTTGCTCAAAGGTCTGACTGGTCGGAGACGCTTTCTTAGTCGTCTTTGGACTGGCCTTGCGACGCTTTTGTCCCAGGTCCTGAATCTGAGAGCGCAGCTTTTTCCGCTCTGCCTGTTTCTTCTCCAAGTATGATTTCCGTTGAGCAAGGCTCATTTGTTGCATGCGCTGGGGCAAATCCCGGCTGGGTACATCTTCAATCCGTACAGTACCGTGTGCCACTGCATCAACCAGATCCCAATTCTCATGATGGTAATTACGTGAGGCCTTAACCATGGCACGTTGGGCGGCATTGCCATCCTGGCGTGCATTGCGATCTTGTTCCAGCATACGATTGTAATGCCGTGTACCATTGCTTCCGTAGGGGATGTAGGTCTGGTTCAACTGACGGCCAAGGTAGATCAACTGATCATCCTGCGGACGAGACTGGTAATATACCGGGCGATTGTGGTTAATGGTCAGGTATTCACCACCTCCCATACGAGCTGCTTTTTTCCAACCTAACTGTACACCTTTCTGATAAGGACCACAGAAGACGGTATTGACCAGGATTCCCCGACGATATGCACGCTCCAGGGCACGCTCAGGACTGATTGGTCCCTGACCGAAGCTTTCGTTTCCGGCAATGTATAATAAGCGGATGTCTTCAGGATGATCACTCCAATGCAAGCGGTCCACCGCAAGTTGCAAGGCTGCACCAGCATATTCGTGACGTCCTCCGGTCCGAAGGTAGTGCAGTTCTTCTGACAACCAGTCAAGGTCTTCAGTAAACGGTACCAGCGTTTTCATATAGCGATTTCGGTATCCATGCACAGACTTACCATACTCAATCAATGCGATCTCTATGATCGGGGGATTGTATGGATCAGCCTCCACCATCAAACCATTTACAACTGACCACAGCTGAGATTTGGCTTGGTTGAGAAGCCCCTCCATGGAGCCGCTGGCATCAAGAATGATGGCCATCTGTATTTTTTGTTGATCATCATCCCAATGAGAGTCGTGAGGATGATCAGGATGTGCCCACAAGATGCTGGCAGTGAAAAGCGAGAGGAAGAGTAAAAGTGTTGATTTCATTTTTCTGCGTTTAGGATGTTTGTTCCCTTAATGATACGCTTCCCCGAAGCCACTGTTTTCTAAAATGATCATCCGTGCGTCTACCAAAAGAGTCAACACAAGGAGCATATGTATACAATCGTGGTCAACCTAATTATCTTCGTGTCAAAAAGCAGGGAGAGTGTGTATCAGGGAAAATGGGATGAACATGATCTTTTTCATGCAATTGGTGTTAGGAATTGTGGTGCATGGGTAAAAAGTTCGGTAGGTCGAATCATGTTAAGCATCATATGTTTTTAGGGTGGAAAACATCCGGGCGCCTGCTACTTTTGAAGAGCATAACAGGACGGTAATCCTGGAATTACAAGAGCAAGGGCTAGGGTCGATTCTCCACGATGTGGATTGAATCCCCTAGTTTTTCTTTTCTCCCCCTCCCATTCATTTCCTACCGAATTCTTATCCTCAATCAGCGAATCGCTTGCTTGTTGCAGATCCCTTCTCTCCCCAAGAGGCTATTTCCAAGGGGCTGACAAAGATCCCTCGGCTTCCCAGGGCAATTCATCCATCAGGCAGTTGAAAAACCTATCCGGTCTATCTTTTCGAAGAAAAAATGATGGCCTGAAATGGGCAGTTAAAATTCTTTCGGGTGTAAGAATCCTTCCAAATGGGTAAAAAACGGGTCGTACAATACATTGATCCGACCAAGGAGAGAATGTTACCATTAAGGCCAAAGCTTCTTTTTCTGCTCTCTGAAACTGCCTATCATTGTAATGCATAACAGGACGGTAATCCTGGAATTACAAGAGCAAGGGCTAGGGTCGATTCTCCACA
>JBCBZF010000538.1:0-4977 GCA_039815525.1 Bacteroidota bacterium
ACGATGCTGGTATCACTTTCGATTTCATAGGCTGTGAGCATCCTGCCCCAGGATGGTACGTCAAAGGCGGCGCGTGCTTCTGCCCCTGGGCGGGCCAATTGCTGCCAGATTTCCTGACTGGTGATCAGTTCAAAGCCGCTGCTGCCGCTGTCGTGCAATAAATCGACTGATTCCCCGCCAACACGGGCTGGAAACATGATTTTTCGCTTCACAAATTTACATGGAGCCAGATCGGGCGTTCCGTAACGTGGCGGAATCTCCTGCCCAAATACACACACGCCGTGCTTGAAATCCATGATGGCGATACATTTTTCGATGACATCAGCTCCCAATGTTCCGATAACCCAGATGCCACTGCTATCGGCCCAGTCGATGGGTTTACTGCCCCGATCCAGCAGAGGGAAATCGTCTGAGGCAATGTCCATTTCTCCTAATTGAAAGTGGAGACCAACGGAACTGGCTGAGTCGATGTGATGGGAAAAATCTGGGAAATGATCCGTGATGTCCTGCAATCTTTCCCGGCGAAAAAGCGTGGTCGGTGCGCCGGTATCAAATTGGAGGTAAAAGAGGCGATCGGTGCCTGGGAGTTGGATCGGGAGCAACATGACCGCCATGTCGCTGTGTTCGCTGCCGATCCATTGAATAGGGATGTCTCCACTCTCTCCACTGAGGCGGATATGGTTGTCTGGTGGGGTAAAGGCCTGGTCGAAATAAAGATAGCCGCCGATAGCGGAGAGAATCAGGAGAAGCAATACTGCCAGAAATACACGTTTGACAATCTTCATTTGCCACTGGTTTGGGAACCAAACTTAGGAGCAAAATGCTGGTTGACCGTACTTTTTAGGCCGCCAAAAATGTGACAATTCTGTTATACCAGCCTTAGGGCAAGGGCAAAATGTGTGTCTTTGCCTTGTTGAATTGCCATGGCAGTTTTCACCACCAGACCAATGTTCAGCAGAGCTGCCCCTGCAAAAAGGAGCAATACCAGCGGGAACTTTATAGCCAATGCAGTTTGCAAAAAGGGCGCAAAGCAAAGTGAAACTGACATTCCCAGCGACCAGAGTACCTGAACGTTGAGGATGCGGCGGCCCCATTCATCGACCTGGGAATGATGCCGATGTTTCCGCCAGATCAGAAAGGGAAGAATGAGATTGCCAAATGGAATGCCTATGAAAGCCAGCACTGACACATTGAGCCAAGGAAGGATTGAATTGCCTTCATCCGCAGATATTTTCCTGGGTTGAAGGATTTCCTGCAGGACTATCGCTTTCATCCCAAAGCACTGCGCCAAAACCATTAGACTATGGCCCTTGGGGGCTTTCTGACTGGCCTCTAGTCTTTGAATGGTGCGAATGGATAGCTTTGTTTGTTCGGCGAGGGCTTTCTGGGTCAGGCCGTGTGCTTCACGAATTGAACGGAGACTGGGCATTTGGCTTTTGCTTTTTTGAAAGATCCACATTCCGAGACAGATCGCCAAAATAAGCGCTTGTCTTGTATGATAGATTTGTCGGATCAGGAACGCCAACTCAAGATGGCTCTTTTACCGTCGTAAGTAGGTGATCTTTTGCTGGCGTGGATCATAAAACGCCAGCCAGGTATGGCCCTTTTCCTCATAGGAAAAGAGTTGGCGATAATTTTTCCTGCGATTGAGACGTGGCAGATTGAGATAGGAAAGCGGTAAATCAAAGCCATAGTCCGGATAAGAAAGTGGTAAATCAAACTGCGACCACCCCAAAGAGTTGGACAAGACAATCCCGCTAACGCCCCGGTTGTTGGCTGATTTGACCGCAGCGACCTGCAAGCGCAACATGTGAGGATCCAATTCTTCGATGGCCAGGGCTGGCATATGCGTACTCAAAACCGCATCAATGAACTCCGGCATGCTGATCAAAGGCTGGGTTTGGTATCTTTTGCTATCCTGATGCTTGAATTGGAAATGACTTTCCCGGTTGAAAACATGACTGGCGATGAGATTGGGACGATTGAGCTGGCGGACCTGTACGGCCAGGCCACTGGCCTGGACACTGAGCTGCATCAGCTCCTGCTGATGGATGAGTGAAGCCACCTTCAGACTGCTGTCTCTCCCGGTCTGAGCAGATGGAAAACTTCGCTCCCATTTTTTTTCGGCTTTTAAATCTATCCCTACCACATATGTACCGTCGCTTTCATCCAGACTCAGATACATCATGTCACCATGCTGGTAGAGTTTGGCGGGGTGCCAGGTATCGGCCGGAGTCTGGAGACTATCGCTATGAATCTGTACGAACTTCCGGTCTGCTTTGTCAAGAAAGTCAGCCCGACTGATGAGGTATTCCTGATTGGAGAAACTGCCGTCTTCAGTGAAACGGCAGAGGCGAATGCTTTGCTTCGTGCGTGGCAGACGCATAATATGCAATACGCCTTCGTAGGTAAATGCGCCGGCATGAAGATGGCTGCGTCCATCGCGTAGATCAAGTCGCTGGAGGCGGGTGGTTCTACTACGGGTATCAATTTGAATGCTTTGATAAGAAGTGGTCAGAGGATCGAGATAGTAGAGCTGCGCCACTGAACCATCAAACATTAACCCCAGCGGTTGACCATTCTGCGCAATGGGCAAATCAATCAGGTGAACCTGCCTTGCCAACTGTAGGTTTTGATCCAAAACATAGAGATCGCCACCACTTCCCTCCAAAAACAACAAAACAGTTTGGCCATCCTGAGAGCGGGCCGAAAAACTTTGGGTCTGGGAGCTGATACTGCGATCGAGCTGAAACCGGTTTTGGGCGAATAGGGTGGTGAGGCTACCACAGAGCAGGAAAAGCAGAATTCGCATCTTGTGTATTGGCTTTGGCTCCATAACGAAACAAAGCCCACATGACGTGCATGCAGGCTCTACTATTTTGTTCAGATGTAGGGATTTTTAGAAATCTCCCATGCTTTTGCCGGATTTTCCGCCACCTGATTCTTTTTCCTCTTCTTTGGCTTCGGGCGTTTCCGAATTTTCTTCAGCCGGAACCTCTTTCGGCAACAAGCCCATTTCTGCCTTCATTTGACGAACCAGATCCTCCGCTGCGAACTTTTGACTCTCCGCTTCTTTGGCCAGCTTGTCAAGCTCTTTGGCTGTATCGGAAGCCTCACCCAGCATCATGTCTAACTTGGCTTCTGTAACAGCCGAGTTTTGGTTCAACTGGTTGATCCAATCATCGGAATCATCTTCCAGTCCTCCGACAATTTCGGAAATACTCTGGTTGAGTTTTTGAGAACGCTTCAGGTTTTCAGCCTGATTGAGGAATTCTTTACGGAGTTGAAGGTCGCGCTTATATTGCGCTTTCATCTCTTCTTTTAATTTCCTTCTTTTTTCTTCGCCTGTCATGATCGGAGAAATGAAGTTGTTCAGATCAGCTTATTCTTTGGCTTTCTCAGTAGTACCAATGTCAAGATCATCGGGTGTACCACCATCATCTTCCATGCCCATTTCCATTTTAAACTGGCGCACCAGATCTGCTGCACGTAGGTTTTCGGCTTCTTCCTCAATTTTCAAGGTATCGGTGTCTACCGAATCGAGTGCCATTTCCATGCGGGCTTCGTTTTTGGCAGTCTGCTCATTGACGCGGTTGATCATTTCATCATGCGTAGCGTCAATCCCTGCTACCTCAAACTGCTCCATGGTGTCAGCAATCTTGGCCTGCCACTTGGCGCGTTCGTGTGCACGCAAAGCTTCACGGGCTTCCGCAATTTTGCGCTCGCGCTGCTTCATGAACACTTTTTTCACTTCCAAAGCCTTTTCGTAGGCAGACTTGGCAGTTTTGAATTGCTCCTGGGTCTGGACCATGTGAGACTTGGTGCTTTCCAGACGAATGGCATAGTTTTGCGCGATGTCATCACGGCCAGCCTGAATGGCAGCCTTCATTTTAGAGACGAGGTCTTTGTACTCGCGCTTGTATTTGTTCATCTCCTTTTCAAGCAGCGTCACACTTGCCTTTACCGTGGCAATGTTTTCATTCATTTTGGGAATCTGGTCGTTCAGTTCCCGAATGTTTTGCTCGAGGATGAGTTTTGGATCTTCAATGGAGCTCACCAGTCCCCCGAAAATGGACTTGATGGCGCGTACGAATCGTTTCCACATACTGGTTCAGAATTTTGTAGCGAAATGGACGTTTATGTGTGTTGTTTTCAGTACGGAAAAAAGCTTTCAGCGTTCCGTTCTTCGCCGTAGGACAATTTACAAAGATCTGGCAGATTTCCCACAGGTCAATAAAATGACCGGGCAGGAATTGTTCCCCACCAGCAAATAGAAGTAAAAAGTCCGTTTGTTTTTATGGAGGGAGAAAAAATGGAAAGGTTGGAAGAGGGGAGAGGAGTGAGGTGTATGGGGAGAGAGAAGAAGGGCAAATATTTCTCAAAAATCGCTCCTGAAACCGCACCCCTTTCAGCTTCCGGATCGTGGTTCGGGACAGCCCCGATTATCCTTCCGCGATCTCCATCAATTCCAGCCAGCGGTCGCTTTTTGGTGTCGATGTCCAGACCGAGCTGTTCAAATTCCTGGGTCCAGGCAGTCAGGGCCTCAAAATCGGTGGTACCACTGGCAATCAATTCCTCCAATTCGGCTTTACGGGCTTCCATTTGTTCGATTGCTTCTCCCAATTGATCGTATTCCCGTTGTTCGTTGAAAGAAAGTTTACGTTTTCGGTTACTGGTTTCGCGGCTTTTGGGAGATTTAGGGGTTTCTTCTTTTGGTGTTTCTGCTTCTGCTTCAGCTTTTTGTTTGTCCAGCGAGGTTCGGTATTGAGAATAGCTGCCGGGGAAGTCGCGGGTTTTGCCATCGCCTTCAAAGACAAAGAGGTGGTCCACCAGTCGATCCATGAAATAGCGGTCGTGGGTTACCACCAGTAAGCAGCCTTCAAAATTTTCCAGAAAATCCTCCAGTTTGCGTAGCGTAACCAAATCCAGATCATTGGTTGGTTCATCAAGGATGAGGAAATTTGGATTGGTCATCAG
>JBCBZF010000595.1:0-4617 GCA_039815525.1 Bacteroidota bacterium
AGTTTTTTTACCAGACTTCCATATATTTTATCCAACCCACACAAAATGAAGCGTCCTGGTATACACATCACGCCCTTTGTCCTCCTTCTTTTCCTGCCTGGCATTGCTTTTCTCATTGCCTGGCAATCCACAGAAACACCTTCCCAAATTTTTCAGCAAGGGCAAAGTCTTTGGCGGGCCGGAGAATATGATTCTGCCCTGGTTCAGTATCGCAAAGCACAACAACAGGCTTTCGCAGAACAGGACTCCCAGACTTACTTACTTGCCCTCGAAGCATCCGGCAAATACTATTCGCGGCAGATGCGCTTTCCAGAGGCCAGTGCAGCATTGGACAGCGTCTTGATGTGGGAAAAGAATGTTGGCACCCTCCATCCGGCTATTTTTTTCGCGAAAAAAGAAAAGGCCTATATGCAATTGGTGAGTGGCAAAATCGCAGAATCTCTCGCCAGTTATCAAGTCATTGAAGCAGACTTTGCAGCTGCAGGATCTGAAGCAGACTCCCTCAAAGCCTTTCTGCTCGAAGCGATGGGACAGGCTTTCCTTTACAATGGAGAATTTCAAAAAGGTCTGGATTATGCACAGAATGCCCTCAAGTTGTATGAATCGGTTTATCCACCTGATGCACCTGAGGTTAGCACCTGCCTGAATACGATTGGTGGCATCGCATTGTATATGGGAAATCATGTAGTTTCATTGGATGCGTTTCAGGAATCTGCTGCCATCCGGGAAAAGCGTTTTGGTCCCCATCACCCCGAAGTCCTGCAAGTCAAAACCAATATTGGGGTTCTCTATGGCGAAATGGGACGCTTCTGGCAGGCATTGGAGATTCATCAGACCATTCTGCCCCATCTTGAAAAGCTTCCGACGCGTGGTCATCTCAATGGTCTGCTCAACCTGGGCGCAACCTTGATTGTCGTGGGAGATTATGATGAAGCCCTGGCTTATTTTGATCTGGCAGAAAACTATTTACAAGACTATCCCGAATTACTCAGAAGCAATCAGGCCTATCTGGATTTTCAACGCAGTGTGATTTACCAATCCATGGGACAGCTCGAAAAAGCCCAGCAATCCATTGACAAGGCCCTGACAGGAAATCATCAAACCTTCGGAGAGAAACATCCTGAATTGATCGGCGACTATCTCCATTTGGGAAACATTCAGTTTGAGCGCGCAGAGTATCAGGCCGCCATGACGGCTTTTCGCAAGGTATATGAGATGAGCCGGGAATTTGTAGGGGAAAACGCATTGCGAACCGGACACGGCCAATATTTTATGGGAGAAACTTTCGCGGCAATGGGAAAGACTGCTGAAGCAGCCACAGCCTACCAACAAGCCGCAAGAATTTATACAGCAATTGGCAATGCCTTCGAACTTGCGGGTGCATATTCTCAATTGGCTAAACTGGAACGGGAACAACAAAATTGGGAAAGCTGCTATGCTTATCACCAAAAAGCCTGGCAGGTTTTGATGCCAGAATTGCCTTTTCAGCGAAAAGCCGGACCTGAGGTTTTACCTTACTGGAAAGCACACTCCATTGCCGATGCGATATCAGAACTGGCTGTTAGTCTCAAAACCGAAGCAAAGGAAAAACCAACGCTACTACCAGACGTCTTGGAAACGTTTGAAAGTGCAATTGCCCTGATTGACAGCCAGTTTACCTATTACGCAGGCGAAACCGCCGTACAAATCAGACGGGAAGAACAATTGCCCCTGTTCGAAGCCGCTGTCGAAACCGCCTGGCAACTCTTTCATGAATCTCAAGATCCCCAATATGCAGAAAAAGCCTTTTTCCTCTCTGAAAAAAGGAAAGCCAATCAATTGCGCACCCAATTGCAAAACATGGCCGCTCTGCGTTTTGGCGGGGTGCCGGACAGTCTGCAATTGCAGGAAAAAGACCTACGTCAGCAAATGCTGGCCCTTGATGCGCGCATCGCAGATGCGGATGAAACCTCCGTCTCTGGTATACGGGAAGAGAGCTATCAGCTTAGGCAACAATATCGTGCCCTTCTGCACCAGCTGGAAGTGGATTTCCCCGCTTATTATCACTTAAAACATGCTAGCCCCAATCAGGATCTACAGTCTCTGCAGGCAGTTTTAGGCCATAAGAAGGAGTTATTGAGTTTTTTCTGGGGAGAAAAAGCGGTGTATGTTTTTCTCGTGCATCCATCCGGCTGCAAAATGGATCAGATTCCAATTACAGACAAACTGACGACCGATCTTGACAACTGGCTGACTTTCATTCGCAGACCTCCGAATCAGGTTTCACCCGAAAAAGCCGTGGCAAATGGCCAATCAGCAGCGCGATTGGCCCAGTACTTTCTCCGACTCCCCATGCAAACAGAAGCACTTGTCATCATCCCTGATGGTCTATTGGGCTATGTACCATTCGAAAGTTTGCTGATCACTGAACCAGCACATCATGCTTACCGGAGTTGGGAATGGCTGGGAACGCAGACGGCCATTTCCTATGCGTATTCCGCCCGACTCTGGCAGCAGAGACAAGGTCATCCAAGGGGCAGCTATAAAGGCTTTGCACCAACTTTCTCAGGTGGAGAAGCCATCGCCAGTCGGGCCCTGCCCGGAGCTTTACAATTTAATCAAATGGAGGTCAATCTGGTCAATGAGTTGACAGGGGGCGAGCGTTTTCTGGGGGCTGAGGCATCTGAATCTGTGGTCAAGCAGCTTCCAGAGGCAGAAAGCATCCTGCATTTCGCGACGCACGCCATCGCAGATGAAGAGAATATGCTTCGGTCGCGGCTGTACTTCGCAAGTCCGGGTGATTCCACTGAAGATGGCGTCTTGTATGCACATGAAATCTATGGGCAACAATGGTCAGGCCCTCTCACAGTTTTGAGTGCGTGTCAAACAGGAAGTGGACCGCTGCGCAGCGGAGAAGGTGTCATGAGTCTTGCCAGAGCTTTTCGATATAGCGGTAGCCGCAATGTACTGACGACCCTCTGGCAGACGGATGATCAATCAGTTGCCAGGCTTACCAGTAGCGTGTTTCAGCAACTGGTGGACGGAAAGCCGTTAGAATCTGCCCTACAACTGGCCAGACAAAAACATCTTTTGGAAGCGGATCAATTTCATGCTCATCCGTACTTCTGGGCGGGTTATGTCTTGATTGGAGAAGGAGGGGAAATTCATTTTTCCCACCAAAAAAGTGGATATTATTGGTGGTTGGTTTTCCCGATTCTACTCATCATGCTGGCGCTCATCTGGAATCGGACAAGGAAAATATAATGCGAAACGGACTTTTTCTGCTGTATCAATTCATTGGTGGCTTGTTCATTTGGGCGGTCTGCGTTTCCTTTCTGCCTCCTGAACCAATTCCTGAAGGTGCTGATACCTGGATGCAAGCAGGACGCGTTCATTGGGCGGAAGGCCGCTATGACTCTGCCTACCACGCCTATCGCCGTGCCCAGGCTTTGGTCGAAAATGATCCAGAAACGTATACCACCGCACAATACAACGCGGCCAGAGCATTAAGTCGGATGGCGCGCTTTGAGGAAGCCATTGGCAGTCTGGACTCTGTAATTCACATGTATGGGGTCATTGATTCGACTTTTCCAGCCGTCATTCTCGCCCGCAGAGAGCGTATTGCAGTGGATTTCTATCAGGGGAATTGGGAGCATGTATTTGCCGACATGCATGAACTGATCAGAGCTTGTGAAGCCTTACCACCAAATGGGGATTCGCTGCTTGCCATGGTCTATCACAGCACTGCAAACTTCTATACTCTCGTGGAGGGAAATGATACCGCACGCCTGTATACTCAAAAAGCACTTGACATACGACGGCGAATCTTCCATCCAGACCATATCACCATTGCCTACAGTGAAAATACCCTCGGACTAATCCGCTCTAATCAGGACCGCTATCTGGAAGCACTTGAGCACTTTAAAGAAACAGACCGGATCTTAAGTCTTTACCTGCCTGATGAACATCCACAGCGTTCAAAAATAAGAGGTAACATCGGTATCCAATATTCTGGTCTGGGACAATTCTGGAAAGCAGCTGAAGTCCACAAGCTCAACCTAAACCATCTCGACCAATTACCGCCTCAGGAACAATTCAACAATCTGGTCAATTATGCCTCTATGCTAAAAGTCATTGGCGACTACACCGCAGTCTTAGACTATTTCCAGCGTGCAGAACTTATATTGACGGATAACCCTGGTTTATCCCCGGAAAGAGAGGCATACATTTATTCAGAAAAAAGCAGCATATATTTAGACCAGAATAGTCTGAATAAAGCCTTGACGGCTAACCAGAAAGCAATCGATTTATATGAGAGTGTGTACGGAAATCGGTCAAACCTGATGGTTGATCGCTATATCAGGAGGGGTCTGATTTTCTCTGAAATGAATGAGCACGATCAGGCCATCATTTTTCTAAAAAAAGCGGTCAGCCTGGCAGAGGAGAATCCTTCTACTGGTATCCAAAATCTGGCCTATGCAATTGAATACCTGGGTGAAGTCATGTCGCTCACCGGTAGATATGAAGATGCCATCCAGCAATATCGCAGGGCAGCAGCCATGTATCAGACCAGTGATTTAGATTGGAATCTTCCCGACCCATATCGCAAAATGGGTGAATGCTGGCAGCGTTTGGGAC